>JANPDB010000949.1:0-6369 GCA_031431255.1 Acidimicrobiia bacterium
CCGTCGACCGCTCCTCCGAGGTCGTTCACGACGATCTGGGCACCGCGGGACGCGAGGAGAAGGGCGTGCTCGCGGCCGAGTCCACCCCCGGCTCCGGTGATGACGGCAACACGGTTTTCGAACGACAGATCAGCCACGGGACTCTCCTGAGTGCGGGTAACAGCCGGAGAACGTTACCGGCCCTTCCGCGCAACCGACCAAAGGGGCGGCTCAGGAGGCGAGTTGGAGGGGAGCCGGTCGGGCGGTGGGGTGCGCAGCCATCGCCGCAGCGCGCGCCGCCATGACCCGTTCGAGCTCGTTCCAGGCGGTGTCGTCGGTGTCGGTGGTGACGACGGCGCGAGCGGGCGCCGGGGCGTGTGGGGCAGCCCGTCGGGGGATCGCGGTGGGAACGAGTACGGCGCCGAAGATCTGGACCGCGGTGGCACTCGTGGTGGTGGTGTGCGGGGCGTTGAACATCGCTGGCTCCTCGGTCGTCGTTGGTGCTTCCCGTACCCGGGGGTCGACGCTTCAAACGGGACCCGACGAGTTGGTGCCACCTACTTGACCGGACCGGTGTGAACGGCGCTCGCCAACGCCATGAGCCGGTGATGAGGGCGTGTTAGCAACGTGTTGGCAGTCGCCCGGGGTCCTTCCTGTAGAGGCCGTCCGACAGAGACCAGACTCGGGTGATGGTCATCGAAGAACTCCACTTCCGCGTCGCTCCGGGCGAACAGGACGCCTTTCTGGCCAAGGAGACCGAGGTGTGGACGGGGTTCCTGCGGACGTGCGACGGATTCGTGGACAAGCAGGTCTGGATTGCCGACGACGACCCGGAATTGATCGTTGTCATGATCTGGTGGGAGTCGATGGGGCAGTGGAAGTCGATCACTCCCGAGCAGGTCGACGAGGTCGATGCCCGAATGGGGGAGTGGGTCCGGCCGGTCGTCTTCGTTCGAGCGTTACGGGTCGTGCGCCCCTCGGTGTCCGCGCGGACTGCCTGAGACGCGGTGCCGGCCGCGAGGCACTAGGAAATGTGCGGGCTCATGAACGCGATCGCCACCTGCGAGCTCGCCCGTGAGCTGAGCGTGGCGATCCGCCGCCCCGACTGCACGGCATCGACCGGCGGTTTCATGAGGTCGCCGAAAAACGCCGCGGTCTCGTCGAGGTCCCGACAGGTCAACGCGATGCCGAAGAACTTCGCCGGATCGTTCGCTTTCGCGGGGTCGATGATCTCGGGACCGACGACTTCGAGGATCACCCGCTCGTGCGGGGCACCGTCGGGGTTGCCGAGCCAGAAGAAGGCCTGGCGCATCGCCGTGCTCCCGTAGGCCGCCCCCTCGCGTCGGCGTCGGCACTCGATGCCGAGGTCCTCGAACGCGGCCACCGTCCGGTCGACATCGGGGGACATCACCACCAGGTGATCGATCGCGACGACGCCGTTCACGTGATGCGGGGCGCTAGGTGGCGCAACTGGCGCGGCATCGCCGAGCGTCATGGATCCGGTGAGCAGGCCGTCGATCCGCTCGGGGATCGGACCGTCGTCGGCCGTCAGCATCCAGTCGGTGATGCCGCGCCCACCCGGCGGCTCGGTGCCCGCGTCGTTTCCCGAGCACAACATGGCCGTGGCCCCGATGCGCACGGCGATCCCGTCGAGCGTGAAGCCGAGTCCGGCCCAGGTGCCGGGTGCGTCGGAGACAGTGAGCGAGAGCAGGCGAGGCATGAGTGCGACGGTAGCAACGCAGGTGCTCCTACGTCCGGGCGACCTGCCCGATCTGGCGGCGGGACATTCCAGATCGCCGACGCGGGCATCCCACATCGGCCGGAAACCGCAGTTTTCGCGCCGTCAGCCGGTATCTGGGATGCGTCGGACCCTCAGGTGGGATGGTCCGTGAGCGAAGCAGGGTTGGGGATCTGCCGTCAGCCCAGGTGTTTCCAGGTGTTCCAGTAGGTCACTTCTTCGGCCGGCCTCCGGTCGGCGGCGCGGAAGTCGTCTCCCGTGTAGAAGGCGGTCGGGATGAGGCAGAGCTGCGTGACCGTTTCGGGGATCCCGAGGAGCTCGCCGACCTCGCGTTCGTGACGCAGATGCAGCGTGGTCCACGCCGTGCCGAGTCCCCGCGAGCGGGCGGCGAGCATGAAGCTCCACACTGCCGGGAGAGCAGAGCCCCACCAGCCGGCTCCGGTGCCGAAGCCGTCGTCACCGGGGGCGCCGAGGGCGCACGGGATCACGTGAACCGGAACCTCGGCGAGATGCTGCGCGAGGTAGTCGCTCGAGCTCATGATGCGACCGGAGGTCGTGTTGTCGGGTGTACGCGTGGCAACCGCGTGGCGTTGCTTCTCGATGTACGGCGCGTAGGCCCGCTGGTAGGCGTCCGCGATTGCGGCCCGCTTGTCCGCATCGTCGACAATGAGCCACCGCCATTTCTGGTGATTGCCTCCGGCGGGGGCCTGGGTGGCGATGCGAATGCAGTCCACCAAGAGCTCGCGAGGAACCGGGCGGGTCAGATCGAGTCGTTTTCGGACGGCCCGGGTCGTCGTGAGGAGATGGTCCACCTGCGGGAGATCGAACGTCATGTGAGCAAGGTATCGGTTCCGCCAGGGACTGGCCCGATCGTCCGTGCAGAGCTGTTCTCGGCGAGGATGAAGGCCTCTTGCCCGAGCAGAAAACGACCTTGGTCCTGCCGACGTCGGGACGAACGGGAACGGCAGGACCTCGAGTAACGGGCCACACTGGGAAGATGACGATCAAGGTGTTCCTCCTCGATGACCACGAGATCGTTCGTCGTGGCCTGGCCGAGCTCATCAACTCCGAAGACGACATGGTCGTGTGCGGAGAGGCGGGCCGCGTCGACGAGGCCCTGCACCGCATTGCCGCCACCTCGCCCGATGTCGCCGTCCTCGACTACCAGCTCCCCGACGGCAACGGTGTGGAGGTGTGCCGGGAGATCCGCGATCTGCATCCGAACGTCGCCAGCCTCATGCTCACGGCGTTCTCCGACGACGACGCCCTGTTCTCGGCAATCATGGCCGGCGCCCGCGGCTACGTCCTCAAGCAGATCCGCGGCAACGACCTGGTCGACTCGATCCGTCGTGTCGCTCGAGGTGAGCAGCTGCTCGATCCGGCGGTCACCTCTCGGGTGCTCGACCGGCTTCGAACCCCTCCGAAGTCCGAACCGGATCCGCTCGAATCCTTGTCGCCGCAGGAACGCCAGATCCTCACGCTGATCGCCGAAGGACTGACCAATCGCCAGATCGGCGAGCGGCTGTTCCTCTCGGAGAAGACCGTGAAGAACTACGTGTCGTCGGTGCTCGCCAAGCTCGGGATGGAGCGTCGAACGGAAGCAGCGGTGTTCGCCGCCCGTCTTGCCGACAAGCGGGCCGCCGAGGCTGATCACTGACCATCTGGCTCGGCAATCGTTCGTTCGGGAGTGGGTCCTGTTCGCGACCCGCCGTTCGCTCGGTTCGTCGCTTGTCGCGAGAGCTCTCTTCCCCTCGTTCCGACCAGACCACTAGGGTCGTCGTCTGGCTGCAGATCGGGGGCAACGAATGGGCAGCACAGAACTCGGCCCACAACAGCCGTTGGAAGAAGCTGGCATCGACCCGCGTCTGAGCGCGGCGATCGTCTGGCAGGCGCTCGAGCAGGCGCCTGATGCAATGATCGTCTGCGACGGTGCGGGGATCATCCGGCACGCCAACGCCACGGCCGAAACGATGCTCGGCTACCGACGCCAGGATCTGCTCGGCCAGCCGGTGGAGCTGCTCATTCCGGAGCGACTTCGGACCGCGCATCTCGATGATCGAAACAGATTTCTGGCGGAACCGACGAGCCGACCGATGGGCGCCGGGCTCGCGCTCACCGCCTTGCACCGCGACGGCCACGAGATCCCGGTCGAGATCAGCCTGGCGCCGGTCGTGGGCGAAGCTCACGAATTCGTGGTGGCGGTGATCCGGGATGTCACGGAGCGCCAAGCTCTGATGGAGGAGCTCGGCGCCCAACGCGATCATCTGGCGACGATCGTCGACGCGCTCGGTGACGGTCTCATCGAGGTCGATCTGGCTAGCGGCTCGGTGTTGCTCGTGAACGACCGCTTCTGCGAAATGGT
This sequence comes from Acidimicrobiia bacterium, assembly GCA_031431255.1. Lineage (GTDB taxonomy): Bacteria > Actinomycetota > Acidimicrobiia > Acidimicrobiales > JANYDT01 > JANLQX01. Next base: position 4,080 of record JANPDB010000949.1, read on the forward strand.
CGGCTATTCGCGGGAGGAGATCATCTCCGACGGCGCGTCTGGCACATGGCTGGCCAAGCCCGACATCGACGAGTTGCAGGCGCGTTCAGCGATCGGTCCCGGTCGCGTCGATGTGACGCTCCGCCACCGACGCGGTGCGAAGTTCCCGGCGGCGCTGACGCTGGCACGGATGGGCTCCGCCACCGATCGCCCGACATTCGTCGCCGTGTTCCACGACCTCACTGCTGACCTCGCTGCCGCCCAAACGTTGTCGAATGCGCAGTCCCGTGTCGCAGTCGCCGATGAACACGACCGGATTGCCCGCGACCTCCACGACACCGTCATCCAACGTCTGTTCGCCACGGGGCTCGGCCTGCAGAGCGCGGCGGAGCGAAGCGACGTGCGCGAGCGGATCGAGCGGGCCGTCATCGGCATCGACGAAGCCATCCGTGACCTTCGGACGTCGATCTTCACCCTTCGTCAGCCGGTCCTCGACATGGGCGTGGCGGATTCCATCCGGATTACAGCCGAAGAGGCCCGTCGGATTCTCGACTGCCCGTTGCTCGTCGACATCTCGCCCGAGGTCGATCTTCACGTACCCCCGAGGCTCCGGGGCGACCTCGTGGCGGTGGTGAGGGAGTCGCTGACCAACGTCGCCAAGCACGCGTCAGCGCGAACCGTGGCCCTGACCGTCGACATCGAGGAGGGTCAGCTCATGGTGCACATCAATGATGACGGTGTCGGTTTCGCGGAAGCCAGCGTCGTCTCGGGGCAGGGACTTCGCAACCTCAAGGAGCGGGCCGAGAGCCTCGGCGGGACTTGCGAATTGTCGACCGCGCCGGGCAGCGGCACCCGTATCGTCTGGAGCCTTCCGCTGTCGGTATGACGTCGGCCGGTCGACAAGGCCGGGAGTCCTTCCCCCCAGTCCGTCCCCCGCCCCGGGGTTGCTTACGAGCGCACCACCATCACCGGCACGGTCGCATGGTGAATGACCCGCATGGTCGTCGAGGCGATCATCGAGTGGGTGTGGCGCGATCCGTGGGTGGCCATGCAGATCATCGAGGCGGGATGCTCCTTGGCGCGGTCACAGATGACCGTGGCCTTGTGCAGGGCCGTGCCGTGGAGCACGTCCCACGTGATGCGTGCCGACGATGTGTGCTCCAGCGAATCACTCATCTGTTCGAGATAGGCGGCCTCCTCGACGTCCTCGCCCAGTTCGCTCACGGCGGCGGCCTCCTTCGGAGTGATGACCTGTACGAGGTCGAGCGTCGCCCCGGTTGCCGCTGCCCACCCCGACGCTGTCTCCAGCACCGTCTCGGCCGCATGGGATGCGTCGAGTGGGACGACGAGGTTTCTCACGGGGCCATGCCAGTCGGTGGACACCTTGGGGCCGACGATGACCGCCGGGCGCGACGCGAACCGCAGCACATCGGAGGTTATCGATCCGGGGATGCCGAGCACGGTGGTGCCGCCGGCCAGGACGACGAGTGAATCCGGCGTGTTGATCAGATCGAGGATGAACGGCGAGGGATCGGTGCCGTGGTCGAGGGTGACCCGAACGGTTCGATGCTGGATGCCCGAGGCAAGCTCATCGAGCAGCCGTCGACGGTCGGCCTCGTTGGCCCGGTCATAGAGCATCGAGGTGAGCTCGATGCTGCATCCGAACTGAGCGGCGAGATACTCGGCCACCCGTATCGATCGGTTGTTGGGCGGGTAGAAGCTCACCGGCACGATGATCCGGTCGAAGGACACACCCACCGCCGGGGACCTGGTTTCGCTTATCGATTCCATGTGCTCACCCTGCCCAGCACCGAGGGGCGGATGCACCCGACGAACGTCGTGGGAGCGGGGTCCGAACGGATCATCATTGCTCGTCCTTTGGTCTCATCGGTTGGTCTCGTTGGTGGCTCGGCCGAGATCGTTCCGAGATCCGTCACGGGCTGGTTGGGTTGCGGACGACCACGACCGGGCACGCCGCGTGCTTCACGACCTGATCCGACGTGGAGCCGAGGAGCAGACCGATGAATCCACCGTGGCCGCGAGCGCCGACGACGAGGAGGTCAGCATGTTCGGACTCTTCGATCATCGCCTTCGATGGGCTGCCCGATGTCACGACGCGTTCTATGGACTCCGCAACCTTGGGGTCGGGGACACCCGCCGCGATCGCTGCCTCCAACGTCGCCCGGGCTTCGTCTTCGAGCGTCTGCGGCGGGATCACGAAGGCCGGCTCGATGCCCCCGTACGCATAGGAGTACTCCCACACGGTGACGGCACGAAGCTTCGCTCCACGCAACGCGGCCTCGTTGACGGC
>JANPDB010000950.1:0-3752 GCA_031431255.1 Acidimicrobiia bacterium
GGTCACCACGTCGTTCATGTTCGCCTACGAAAACGGTGCGAAGTCGATCGACCCGGCGATCGCCGTCGAGCGCAAGACGCTCGGCGGAGCGTGGGACGACCAGGCGAAGGGCAAGCAGGCGGCCGAGCAGCTCTACGACTCCGGCAACGACGTCGTGTTTCAGGTTGCCGCTGCGGCCGGGCTCGGCGTGCTGCAGGCGGCCAACGATCGCAAGCTCTTTGCCATCGGTGTCGACGCCAATCAGAACGATCTCTTCCCGGGCCATGTGTTCGCCAGTGACATCAAGAACGTCGGCGGTGCCATCGAACGAGTAGCCACGTCGATCGGCAACGGTTCCTACAAGAACGGCACCGTGCTCACCTTCGGGATCAAGGACGGTGGCGTCGACCTCGACCTGACGGCCACCACGAAGGTCCTCCCAGCCGTCGTCGAGGTCCGCATCGCCGCGCTTCGCCAGCAGATCATCGACGGCACGCTCCAGGTTGAGCGCTACAAGCCGTAGCGCGGTGGCGCGTGGCGCGGGCGTGCCAGGCTGTGGGCGTGGTGGTCGTCTCCTTCGTCGGCGTCACGAAGGTGTACCCGCCCGCAGTTCGAGCGCTCGACGACGTCACCGTCGACATCGACGGCGGCGAGATCCATGCCTTCGTCGGGGAGAACGGCGCCGGGAAGTCGACCCTGATGAAGGTGCTCAACGGCGAGATCCGTCCCGACGCAGGACGGGTCGAGGTGTTCGGCTCGCCCGTGTCGTATCGGTCCGCACGCGACGCCATGGCGGACGGCATCGGCATGGTGCATCAGGAGATCCTTCTGGTCGACCAGCTCACGGTCTGGGAGAACATCGTCCTCGGCAACGAGCCGACGACCCGCTTCGGGCTGGTCGACCGTGACCGAGCCCGCCGTGAGGTCGCCACGACCATTGCCGGCGCCGGTCTCGCCCTCGAACCCGATGCAATCGTAGGCACACTTACTGTTGGGGCCAGACAAAAGGTCGAGATCGCCAAGCTCCTGCACCGCGACGTGCGGCTCCTGATCCTCGACGAGCCGACGGCCGTTCTCACTCCGCAGGAGATCCCTGAGCTCTTCGCCGAGCTCCGTCAGCTCCGAGATGACGGGCGCACGGTCTGCTTCATCTCCCACCACCTCGATGAGGTGATCGACCTTGCGGATCGCATCACGGTTCTTCGCGACGGCGCGCACATCGCCACGCTCACGACGTCCGCGACCAGCGTGTCCGAACTGGCCCGCCTCATGGTGGAACGCGACGTGTTGTTGACCTCACAGCGCACACCACTCCAGCGCGGTGCTCCGGTTCTTCGGGTCCGCGGTCTCGAGGCAGACATCACCGGCTCGAGCAGCAAGCTCGGGCCGATCGACCTCGTCGTGCATGAACGGGAGGTTCTCGGTGTTGCCGGGGTTGAAGGCAACGGACAGCACGATCTGGTCGAAGCGGTCGTCGGTGTCGCCCCTTGCTCGGCTGCCGAACTCCGTGTCGACGAGGTTGACCTCCGACCGTTGTCGATCCTTGATCGCCGACGCCACCTTGCGTTCGTCCCGTCGGACCGGCGGACGCAGGGCGGCGCGCTGACGGCGCCGATCGTCGACAACGTGGCGATGACCCACCATCGCCTCACTCCGGGTTTCTCGGCGATGAGCGGGTGGCTCTTCAACCGCGCTCGTGCCAAGGCGCTCGCGTCGGACATCCGTGATCGTTTCGACATCGCGTCGAGCTCCGTCGAGGCGCCTCTCGGCTCGTTGTCCGGCGGCAGTCAGCAGAAGGTCGTCCTTGGTCGCGAGATGTCCATCGCTCGTCCGCTCGTCATCCTCGACCAGCCGACGCGTGGCGTCGACGTGGGATCGATCGAGGAGATCCACCGCCGGATCCTCGACCTCCGAGCCGAAGGCCGGGCCGTCCTCGTCGTATCGGCCGACCTCGACGAGTTACTGCGTCTGTGCGACCGCATCGTCGTGATGTTCCGCGGGCGTCTCGTGCTCGACATCGCCGTTGACGACGCCACGCTCGAACTGCTCGGTCGGGCGATGCTCGAAGGTGTCGACGGCCGGATAGTGCCACGACCCACACTGCTCTCGGCCCCGAAGGAGTCGTCGCCATGACCGTGGACCGCAGTTGGAGGACCGCTCTCGTCGGCGTCGTTGTCTCCCTGCTCCTCGGGGCGCTCCTCGCCGCGGCTCTTGGCTACCCCGTCATCGATATGTTCAGCGCGCTGTGGCGCTCGGCCGTCGTCAAACCCGGCCGTTTCGAGGCCACGCTCGCCAACGCGGTGCCGCTCATGCTCACCGGATTGTCCGCGGCGATCGCCTTCGCAGCGGGACCGGTGAACCTTGGCCAGCCCGGCCAGGTCCTCGTCGGTGCGCTCTTCGCCGTGACCGGTGGTCTCTACCTGGATCTGCCTTCGTTGCTCCAGGTGCCGGTGCTCCTGGCACTCGGCGGGCTCGGCGGAGCCTTCTGGGCCGGCATCGCCGCGTTCACGAAACGTCGCTTCGGGATGGACGAGTTCATCGTGACGCTGATGCTCAACGAGATCGGGCGCCTCCTGACGGATTGGTTCATCTCGTCTCCGCTACAGGACCCGAAGGCCGGGTCGGTCACCACGCGGGCGGTGCACTCCAGCGGGTGGATCAGCCGCTGGGGGAGTGTTTCCTTCGGGCTGATGGTCGCCGCGGTCTGTGGTGTGGTGGTCCGACGCTTCATCGTCGGGTACGAGTGGCGGATGATGGGCCAGGCGCCGATGTTCGCCCGGCTGGGTGGCGTTCGCAACGAGGTGAACACGACGGCCGTGCTGCTCTTCACCGGCTCACTCGCGGGTTTCGCCGGGGCCATCCTTCTCCTTGCCGGTCCGCACCGATTCGTGAAAGGGCTCGGTGGGAACTATGGATGGGACGGGGTGATGGTCGCCGTCGTCGCCGTGAACGCGCTTCTCGGCTGTCTGCTCTATGCCGTGCTGTTCTCCGGGCTGCAGATTGGCTCGATCGGTATGGAGCTGGCTGCCGACGTGCCGTCGGAATACGTCCAGATCCTGCAGGCCATTGTGGTGCTGGTCACGGTGGCGGTCCGCGGGTTCCTCGCGTCGAAGGTCCGGGCGTGGAGGGCGAGACGTCGCGCGCGTCGACCACGACCCGAACCCGGCGCATCCTTGCACCCATAGCGACGGAGATGGGCCAACCTGGTCGGGTGCTTGCGACCGCGCCGGTGATCATGTGGTTCCGCCGCGATCTGCGCCTCGCCGACCAGCCTGCGCTGAGCGCCGCGGTCGAACGGGCCAGCGCGACCGACGGGAGCGTTCTGCCGCTCTTCGTCCTCGATCCCCGGCTCGGATCAGTGAGCGGACAGAACCGCCTGGCCTTTCTCTACCGGGCGCTCCGTTCGCTGCAGGCCGTCGGCGTCCCGCTGGTCGTGCGCCTCGGGGAACCAGAACGGGAGCTCCCCGCCCTCGCCGCCGAGCTCGGCGCATCGCACGTCTATGTCACGGCGGACTTCGGCGTGTACGGGCCTGAACGGGACCGGCGCGTGGGAGATGCCCTGCGCCGCTCCGGGGTTTCGTTCGAGCCGATCGAATCGAACTACTTGATCCCCCCGGGGGTTGTCCGCAAAGGAGACGACACACCGTTCAAGGTCTTCACACCGTTCAAGCGGGTCTGGGAGACCCTTACCGACGGTGTCCGTCCGTCCGTCCGGATCGATCCGCACCTTGCGCCGTGGTGGCGCGACACCGTCAGCGAGGAGATCCCCGCCG
>JANPDB010000951.1:0-2287 GCA_031431255.1 Acidimicrobiia bacterium
TGAGTGCCCTCTGGCCCGCAGTTATGCGGTTTTCGGTCCGGGTGATGCCGTCTCGTGTTGCCTTGTACCAGTGCTCTGATTGCCAACGTGATTGCCAGAAACGGTATCCATTTCGGTGAAGACAGCGCAAGCCCCTGCTCCTGACTCGCACCACGGACCAGCCATCCGGACCAAAGCTGACCTTCATCACGATTGCACCACTGCGGATAACTCCGGCGACACCACTCGACAACGACGGGTGTGCAGTCGGGCGACTTCGGCCGGTGGCTCGCCGCCTCGTATCCGGTCGGCGACGGGGATGCGAGATGGGGGCAAGCGCAACAAGAAGTAGCGGAACCGAGCGGTTCTGTATTACAGTACGGTAAGTGGAGTTAGACATAAGGCAGTCGGCCTTGAAGCACGGCATCCCCAGTGAGTCGATCGCTCACGCCGCCACCTACCCGCTACTTGTCGACGACGAGTTCGAGGTGGACCCGCCCAAGGTGCTCGTGCTCGGGCCCGACTCCGCAGGGAACGTGCTCGAACTGATCGGCACCTACCGACAGAACACGTTCACGATCTTCCACGCCATGCCCGCACGAACCGGCTACCTACAACGTCTTACCCGTAAGGAGAACCAATGAAAGAGATCATGAAATACAGAGTCACGAGCGAAGACGTGACCATGCCCAACGGCGAGATCCTCACCGAAGCGGACTTCGAACGCATGGCCGATGACGCTGAACACACCGAACCTGACTACGACGCAGTCTTTGCCCGAGCACGAGCCAAGGGCGGTCGGCCCTCACTTGGCGAAGGCGTATCCCCGGTGCTGCAAGTCCGTCTCGATGAACAGACCCGCCAGCAACTCGCCGAGCGAGCCAAACGAGATCACACGACACCGTCGAGCATCGCTCGCGACGCCATCCAAGCGTTCCTCGCTTCCTAACGAGCTGAGGCACGAGTTTCGTCACACGGTTTCAGCGCGGAGTCGGTTGGCTTGTTGGTAGTTGACGCGCCTGCAATCCTCGTGGTCGTGCTGGTTGCATTCATGGTTGCAGTCGTCTTGCGAACCGGTGCGGCGGTTCGGTCGGCAGGCGTTTGGTTGCGGTTTTCGCGCTGTTGGCCCCGGTGTTGCCCTGGTCGCACGAAACTGAGTGCGGACGTTCGGGGGCGCTCGGGTCGAACGCGAGGTCGTGCGTCGCCCGTTCGTGGCTCATCGATCACAAGCGCTGAGCCAGGCGGGCCGCACGCCTACCTGCGTGCAGAGCGCCACTTTGAAAGCTCGTTCACGCTGGTGCTCTCGACATTGAACGCGTCATTTCGTGTGGTCTCTTGACGCTGTGGAGACGCGCGTTCAACTTCGCTGAACAACCAGAATCGGGTCGCTCGACTGCGTCTGGCTCGCTTCAGCCTGGGAGGATTGCGAGATGCGCAGTGTTCCGATGTCGCGACGGTGTTCGACGCCGGCATGGAAGGTCGGTCTTTGTTCGATCCTCCTCGTGGCCTGTTCCGACGCCGACAAACACACGATCAAGTCGCGGAACGAACAATCAATCGACAGCGTTACGACCGTTGCGCCTCCAGGGAGTGTTCCCCCACAATCGAGTGACCTGGAATTGACGTCGAGTCTTGTCGTGAAAGGAGTCGTCCGTAGCGGCGAGCCCTTCCAAATCAAGTTCACCGGGCGGCTAGTCAGTAGCCGAGGCGGTTACTTCTGGGTCCAACGATCCGGAAAGCAGATTGCACTACTTCGAAGCGATGGCAACGACGAGATACCAATGGGGTACCAAACGAAGAAAGGGGATTGGGAGATGCTCGACGACGCCTTGTCTGGGGAGACGTCAAACGTAATACTTCCCCCGGATCTTGCTGGGGGCGACTACGAACTTTGCACTGCCAACTCCGTAGTGTCCGCCTGCACGCCCATCAATGTGGTCAACGGCTGAAACCCGAGCAGTGCGCGCTCCCAGGCACAAGAGGACGGTTACGAGTGGGTGACCACGAGAGATCGGCGCGCTCATATCGGCCGGTTATGCGTGCGCTGTCGAGGGCGGTGGACATGGACTGAGCGAAGTGTGCGCCCGGCGGTTGGCGGCATCCAACAGGGGATCTGCAGTGGGAGCGGCGGTGAAGGTAGCGGGGCGTCGGCCGTCGCCACCCACAACTCAGTATCGTCATCGCTGATGCGGAGTTCGCTATCGGGGTCGATCGATCTGGACAGCAGGTCGCATCGCTACTTGCCGGTGGACGAAACCGATGAAGTGTCGCCGCCCGGGTCCGGAACCGTAACGGTGGTTGAGGATCC
>JANPDB010000952.1:0-2396 GCA_031431255.1 Acidimicrobiia bacterium
GGCATGTCAACGGGCAAGCAACTTCGGGTAACGGTCGTCCAGTCCGGGTCGTGTTCGGAAGACCTCGCGGCGAACACGTCGGCGCTGCTCGATACGTTCCGACAGGAAGCCGAGAAGGGCACCGACCTCGTCCTTTTCCCCGAGCTGGCGACCGCTCCGTACTTCTGTGCGACATCCAAGGACGAGCGGTTCTGGAGCTGGGCGGAGACGGTGCCGGGCCCGACGACCGATGCCTTCGCCAAAGTGGCCGCCGAAACCGGCACCGCGGTGTGCTTCGGCATCTACGAACGAACCGACGGTGGGTTGCACTACAACGCGGCTCCGATCATCGACGGGACCGGAGCGTTCGTTCAGGGCACGCTTCCCGACGGTTCGACGCAGCCCTACTACCGCAAGCTGGCCATTCCGAAGGTCGAGACACCGACGCTGACCACCGACGAGAAGCACTGGTACGGGCCGGGGGCCGGGCCGTGCATCTTCGAGCTGAACGGCATCAGGGTTGCCGTCCTCATTTGCTACGACCGCAGCTTCTCGGAGCATTGGATGGCGGCCGCGCACATGGGGGCCGAAGTGGTGATCGTCGTGGTGTCGTCGTTCGGCTGGCGTTCTGAGCTCTTCATTCCGGAATTGCGGATCCGGGGGATGGAGAGCGGGTGCTGGGTGGTGGCCGTGAACCGTGGCGGACCCGAGGTCGTGAACGGCCAGACGATCACGTTCTTCGGGCAATCGTGTGTGATCGAACCGACCGGCCGGGTCGTGGAGATTGCCCCGGCGGATGAGGCGGGACACATCCTCCACGCCACGGTCGACACGTCGATCATCCCCGAGGCCCGCCGCACCTGGCCGATCCAGCAGGATCGGCGGCCCGAGGTCTTCCGCTTCCTGTACGACACGCCGCCGTATCTCGGTGGGAGTTCGGACGAATTGTCGCTCTGAGAGCTACAGAGTTTCCAGACCCCACCTAGATCACACCGCGCTCGGCAAGTGCGCGGCGCTCCTCCGTCGACATTCCGAGAAGCGCGCCGTACACATCGTCGTTGTCATGACCGAGGGCCCAGTGCCCGGTGTGACCGGCGTGCCCCGGAGTGTCAGACAATCGTGGGACGACGCCTGGACCGACGAGGTCGCCGAGTTCCGGGTCGGTCATGGTGATGAGTGATGAGTTCGCTCGGAAGTGGGGATCGTTCACCAGATCCTCCGCGGAATTGACTGGACCGAACACGACCTCGCCCTCGTCGAGCCGTCGTGCGAGGTCATCGAAATCGAGCGTCGCCGCCCACGCCATGATTTCCGCGTCCAACGCGTCGGCGTGGTTCCGTCGGCCCAGATCATCTGCGTACAGATGATTCTCCGCGAGGTCTGTCCGTCCCATGACCTTGCACAGACGTTGCCAGAGACTGTCGGAATTCGCCGCGATCACCACTCGTCGGCCGTCGCGAGTTGTGTAGAGATTCGACGGGACGACATGGGCGAGACGGACACCCTGCGGCTGACGGATCGCTCCCAACTTGGCGAACTCGGTGGTGACGGACTCCGATACGGCCAGACATGCGTCGGTGATCCCGACATCGATGACCTGCCCTGCCCCACCGTTCGCCGCTCGGTTGTACAACGCCAGCAGCACTCCCTGGAACGTGAACATTCCGGCCAGCGAGTCTCCCATCGACAGACCCATGCGGGGCGGTGGCTGGTCGGGGAACCCGTTCAGGTACCGAAGGCCTCCGGCGGCTTCGCCGGCCGAGGCGTAGCCGGGTCGGTGCGCGTACGGGCCAGTCTGTCCGTAGCCTGATACGCGAGCGACGATCAGGCGCGGGTTCCGGGCGAGAAGCACCTCGGGTGCCATGCTCCACCGCTCCAACGTGCCGGGCTTGAAGTTCTCGACGAGCACGTCGCATTCATCGATAAGACGCCTCGCCAGCTCCTGCCCTTCCGGTTGACGAAGGTCGAGGGTGATCAGCTTCTTGTTCCTTGCGAGGAACGGCCACCACAGCGCCCGGAGGCCGTTCGGTCCACTGGCGCGCGTTGCCCCCCAGTCGCGCATCGGGTCGCCTGATCCGGGCGCCTCGACCTTGATCACCTCGGCGCCGAAGTCACCGAGCATCCTGCCGACGAATGGACCGGCGAGGATCACGCCCAACTCGACGACGCGCAGTCCCGTCAGTGGGCCCGTCACTTTCTCGATGTCTTCCTGAGTCACCTCCGAACTCTAGGAGTGGTGCGCGCAGGCGTCTCACCGCGTCGATGACTGCGCGACCCTTGATTCGGCACACCATGACGCTTCGGAATAGGTTCTCGCCCCCATGGCTGCATTCCCTGGACGTATTGGCCGCACGCTGAGCGAATCCGAGCCGTACTGGCCCGACGCGCCGCGACCTCCGCGTGGGGGACCGAACATC
>JANPDB010000953.1:0-3919 GCA_031431255.1 Acidimicrobiia bacterium
CCTCGGCGGTGTCCGCAAGCGAAAGCGCCAAGGCCGCACTGACGACAGAGACACCGACGCCTCCTTTGACCGACCAGCAGATGGTGACCATGGGCTCCCTCGCAGAGTGTCCGAGACGTTTCGCCGCGGCCCGAGCGCAACAACGGACGACCGTCGGTACGCGCAGGGAGAGCGATCCAGATGCTCCGGGGAAGAGGTGAGCTGCACTGTACGGGTATCGAGTGACAACGCCCGCGTTGCGCGCGCCAAAGCGCCGTCAGCGGCTCAGATGACCGAACCGGGAGGACGACTACGCTCGTGACCGGAGGTGTCCGGGTACCTGGTGGGCTCCCTCGCCTTCAAAGCGAGTGCAACGAGCGATCCTCGTTGGGCGGGTTCGATTCCCGTCCACCTCCGCCAGATACTTCCCCTCGAGGCCGCGGCGTGCGGCACTCTTCGGGCAGCGTCGTTCGCCCAGGTGGAGGGTGCGACGACCGTGCCGTCAGCGCGACGAAAGACTCTCTACGACGATTGTGCGATACGGATTCGCCAGCCGGGTCAGATCGTCGACGTCCACGGTGAGGATCACCCCGCCGCCGGCCTCGACGGCGGCGGCGACCACATGGGCGTCCGCAAGGTGTTCCGAACCCGACCCAGCCGCCGCCAGCACTCCACCGACCAAACGCGCGAGCACTCGGTCGGTATCGCGCAACTCCAAGGCTTCTGTCTCGCGCGAGAGCAGCGAATCGACCATCTGACTCCGGCCTGAGCCGCGATACAACTCCGCGAGGATCACCGTCGGCACCGCGACTTCGCGGCGAAGGCGAGAGGCCGCCGTCATCGCGCGACGCACCTGGCGCTGGGCCTCCGAAGGTTGTTCAGCGAGCGCGCTGACTGCCGCCTGATCCAACACCAGCTTCACGCCACTCCACCGAGCAGGCGCATGAACCGGGCGATCTCCCTCTCGTCCTCTTCCGTGTCGAGCGCCCCGGCCTCCGCGTCCAGGCGTCCGAGCAATGCCTGGAGGGCGTGTTCTCGTCGACGCCGGGCCACCTCGTGGCGGATAGCTTCATTGACCTGCGCCGAGAGCGCCTCGGTACTTGTCTCAAGGGCCGCAACGAGATCGTCATCCAGGGACAGGGACAGCTTTCGCTTAGTGGTGGTCATACCAACATCGTACCTTCGTAGGCACGGAGTATCCAAGGGAAGCGTCCCAGAGTCCGGAGGGGACCCTGCGGACCCGTCGATGACGATCTCGTGGCCATTTCGGTTGTCGACGACGTCAGCGGCGGCCATGACCATGACCAGCTCGTGCTCGACCGCGGGACCCCGCGAGTCTGGCGAATCGCACGAGCGACCGGACGCGTGTACGCCGAGGTTGGAACCGGCAGCTCCGGCAACGCCAACGACAACGGACCGGCGATCCTCGCTGAGCTCGACCACCCCAGCGACATCGTCTCGACCCCGGGGGTCGACTACATCGCCGACAGCGACAACCACTCGATCCGCAAGATCGGCCGCTGACCCGACTTCGACGGCTCCGCCCGGACTGCCATTTCGCCCCGTCAGCGATCGGCCGACGCACTGACGCCACCGACGACTCCACCTACTTCCGGGTGCACGAGCGCGGCTCGACGTTACGTGCTAGGAAACGATTCCCGGCGGACCTCCGGTGTCCGACGCGAAAGGAGTGAACATGGAAGAGCCCGTCTTGGTCCGTGTCGTCAACGAGGTCCGGAGGGTGGTGGCTGGCATCAAGCCCGAGCAGATGTCAGCTCCTACTCCCTGCTCCGCTTGGGACGTTCGCGGTGTTGTGAACCACGTGACCGGTGGATCGATGATGTTCGCCGAGTGCGTGGAGAACGGCGCGATCTCCGACGAGGAGTTCGGACGGCTGATGTCCACCGATCTGGTCGGGGATCAGCCCAGCGCCGTGTTCGGTGCCGCCGCGGACCGCGCCGTGGCGGCGTTCGGGCAGCCGGGCGCGCTCGAGCGGATGGTCACCCTGCCCTTCGGCACCATGCCGGCCGGAGTCGCCGCGAACATTGCGGTCTTCGACCTCACGGTGCACGCCCTCGACCTGGCGCACGCAACGGGGCAGAGTCAGGCGCTCGATCCGGACGTGCTCCACGCAGGTTGGGAGGCCGCGCAGGCCATGTTGTCTCCGGAACTCCGCGCCGCAGGAATGTTCGCAGAGGCCCAACCCTGCGCTGACGACGCACCGCTCGCCCAGCGACTCATGGCGTACGCCGGTCGCTCGATCTGAATCGACGCGGCGCGCCGACCTAACCCGCCTGTCCGGGGGCGTGGTACCCGAATATCCCGTGGACCTCGCCGAGGCCGGCCGGACTACCGGCTGGAGTTGCGGTACGCCCGGATCGACATCGTGGCGAAGAAGGCGATGAGCGCGAGCGACCACGCGAGGGTGAAGAGCACGTAGCGGTCGTAGTTGGCCTGGTTCTCCAGGGTGGCGAGCACCTTCTTCGCGTCGGTGCCGGGCATCACGCGCTGACCACTGGCAACGAACCGGCGAAGTGGCGCGTCGCCCTGCGTGAGACCACGAATGGCGTTGACCGCGTTCGTCACCGGATTGGCGCGGGCAAAGGCCTGCAGCCAGCCGGGGAAGCTCTCGATCGGCGTGAACGTCGACGCCGCGAACACGAGCGGGAAGATCGGGAGGAAACCGGCGACCTGGGCCGACTCCGGATCCTTCACCTTCATGCCCATGAACGCGAAGAACCACGAGAACGCGAAGCCGAACACCAGCGTGAGGCCGATCGCGCCGATCGCGCCGAAGAACCCGTTATGGAACCGGAAGCCCACGGCCGTGCCGACCACAAGCAGCAGCAGCACGACGAACAGGCCTCGGGCGACGTCGGCGAAGGTGCGACCCGCGAGCACTGCTCCCCGGCTCATCGGCAGGGCGCGGAAGCGATCGACCATCCCCTTTTGCATGTCCTCGCTCAGACCGACCGCCGTGGCCGCCCCGCCGAACAACGTGAGCTGCACGAGAAGGCCGGGCAGGAGGTAGTCGGCGTAGCGTCCCTGAAAGCCGGGGGGCTGAATGGCACCACCGAACACGTAGCGGAAGAGCAGCACGAACATCACCGGCTGCACGGAGGAAAAGACCAGGTACTGCGGGGTTCGCAGGATCCGCAGGAGATTGCGCTTCGCGATGATGAGGGTGTCGGTGACCATGTTGCCGTGGGCGCGGGTCGTTCCCGCGGTCACCGGCTCGGTCGTGGTGGCAGTTGTGGTGAGTGCGGTCATGAGCGTCATCCCTTGGTACGTGATCGGGCTTTGCGCGACCGTCGGCCCGTGGCGGCGGGCTCGTCGTCGTCGGCTGTCTCTTCGGCCATCCGCCCGGTGATTGCGAGGAACACGTCGTCGAGTGACGGACGCCGAACCCCGAGGTCGTCGAGGCGGATGTTCGCTTCGTCGACACGCTTCGCCGCCGCCAGGAGTACGTCGACCCCGCGCTGCTCGCCCACCGGGATCGTCAGGCGTCCGTTGCGGGCGTCGAGCTTGGCCGCGTCGGAGCCGAGACCGTGGACGGCTTCGGCCGCCCGCGTGAGGTCGGCGGCGTAGTGCACTTTGAGATCGATCACATCGCCGCCGAGCTGGCGCTTGAGCTGATCGGACGTGCCCTCGGCGATCACCTTGCCGTGGTCGATGACGACAATCCGATCGGCCAGTTCGTCGGCTTCCTCGAGGTACTGGGTGGTGAGCAGCACCGTGGTCCCTCCGCGGACGAGCTCGCGGATGAACTCCCAGAGTTCGATCCTGGTGCGCGGATCGAGGCCCGTTGTGGGTTCGTCGAGCAGCAGGAGGCGGGGACGCCCGAGCAGCGAAGCGCCAAGGTCGAGACGACGGCGCATGCCTCCCGAGTACGTCTTGACCTGACGATTGGCGGCGTCGGTCAGCGAGAGCCGCTCGAGCG
>JANPDB010000954.1:0-3169 GCA_031431255.1 Acidimicrobiia bacterium
GGACCCTGCAGCGGCACAGCCGTCGGTCAGGTTCTTGGGCGGAGCGGAGACCGCCGGCGTGGCAGGCGCCGCGACGGGCGGCAGCACGGCCGCTGCCCACCGGTTTTTTCCCGACGAGGTCTTTGCGCAGGAAAGGGCAGCACCCGACTTCGAGGTTGCCGTCGCTCCGACGGACTTGCAGGTCGATCCCACCGTTGCGGTGGCGGCGGAGGCCGCCGGGGTGAGGATCGTCCCTGCGCCGAGCAGGGTGACGACGACAGCCGCGCCGAGGCGGCGGTTCCGAATAGACATTGATAGTGCTCCTTCCCCATGCGACGTGGGGATTGTTTCGTGGATATGTGTGTCCCGGTCGGTCTCCTGACTCGCAGATCAACGCGTGTCCCCGCCTTCCCAGCCAAGACGGCCAGTGGCACTTCGGGGACCTGCTCCCTGCTCACAGTGGCGGCACCGCGTCGGACTCTCACCGACTTCCCGTTCACCAGAACGCTGCCGACGATAGCGCGTCGAGAGGGGCCGCCACCCGCCCACCTCACCGCTGAAGCCTGGGCCGTGATATCGGAATTCTGATTCCGGATGGCGGTTGCCGGAAGTGTGCTTCTAGTATTACGGTGTGTCGATCCTCACCCTGGCCAGGTCCAACCTGCTCTCACCCCCGGTCCTCAGCTTCGGACTCGGGATGTTCGGCACCCGGGTCAAGAGCGACCTCAAGCTCCCCAGCCCACTGCCGACGCTGCTCAGCACGTACCTGCTTCTCGCCATCGGACTCAAGGGCGGCACCGCATTGGCGAAGGCCGACGCCGGCGAACTCGCCCTGCCGGCAGTCGCCACCATCGCCATCGGCTGCCTGATCCCTGTCGTCACCTTCTTCGTTCTGCAACGCGGGGCCCGGATGCCGATCAGCGCAGCCGCGGCAATGGCCGCGTTCTACGGCTCCGTCTCGGCCGTCACCTTCACGGCGGCGATGACCTTCATGGAGCGGGGCGCCTACCCCGTCGAGGGCTTCCTGCCGTCACTCCTCGCCATCCTCGAGATCCCCGGGATCATCGTCGCGCTCCTGCTCGCCGCACGGTACAGCGCGAACATGAAGCTCGGCCCGGCCCTGCACGAAGTGCTCACCGGCAGGAGCATCCTGCTGCTCGGCGGTGGGCTCGTCATCGGTGCGCTCTCGGGGGCCGACGGCGCCGAGCGCATCGCCCCGTTCTTCGTCACACCGTTCCAGGGAATTCTCGTCCTGTTCCTTCTCGACCTCGGCGCACGCGCCGGCGACGGACTCGGTGAACTCCGCCGCAGCGGGCCGGCAGTGATTGCGTTTGCCCTCGCCGCCCCTCTGGTGTTCGGTCCGCTCGGTGTCGCGGTGGGAACTCTGGCCGGGCTCAGCGTCGGTGGTGCCGCCGTGTTCGGTGCGATGACGGCGAGCGCTTCCTACATCGCCGCGCCGGCGGCCGTGCGCGTCGCCCTTCCCGACGTGGACATTGCGGTGCCTCTCACCGCCGCGCTGGCGATCACGTTCCCGTTCAACCTCGTCATCGGAATCCCGCTCTACCTCGAGATCGCCAAGCTTCTCGGCTGAAGCTAGCTGGCGCGCGGTCCGCCGGCCGCGGCACCGTGCGGCGACCCTCAGAGCTTGACGGAGGCGAGCGCCTGCGCGAGGTCTGCAACCAGATCGTCGGACGACTCGATCCCGACGGACAGACGCACCAAACCGGCCGGGACCTGGAGCTCCGACCCGGCCGCGCTGGCATGGGTCATGCGACCGGGATGCTCGATCAGCGACTCCACGGCCCCGAGCGATTCCGCAAGCGTGAACACCTTCGTCCGTTCCACGATCCGAAGCGCGAGCTCCTCGCTCTCGACGACGAAGCTCACCATGCCGCCGTAGTCGCGCATCTGTCGCTCCGCCGCCTGATGACCGGGATGGTCAGGCAGTTGTGGGTACAGCACCCGCTCGACGAGATCGTGGCCCACGAGGAGATCGACAATCGCCCGCGCGTTCGAGCAATGACGATCCATACGTACACCTAGTGTCTTGACGCCGCGCAGCAGCAGGTAGAGATCGAACGGCGACGGTACCGCACCGGTTGCGTTCTGGAGGAACCGCAGACGGGTTGCCAAGGCGTCGTCACTTGTGGCGACGAAGCCGCCCACGACGTCACTGTGACCACCGAGGTACTTGGTCGCAGAGTGCACGACGACGTCGGCACCGTGGGCGAGCGGGTTCTGCAGATACGGGGTGGCGAAAGTGTTGTCGACGACGACGCGCGCTCCGTTCGCATGGGCGACCGCAGCAACAGCGGCGATGTCGAAGCAGGTGAGCAGCGGATTGGTCGGTGTTTCGAGCCACACCACCTTGGCGGTCGGTGGAAACTCGGCGGCGAGTCGATCCGTGTCGGTGAGGTCGAATGCCCACCACGGGTGGCCCGCCGGCTTGAAGATCTTGTCGATGAGACGGAAGGTCCCGCCGTACGCGTCATTGCCGAGGATCACACCGTCGCCGGCGCCGAGCATCGAGCGCAGGAGCACGTCCTCGGCGGCCAGACCACTGGCAAAGGAGAATCCGTGGTCGGCGCCTTCGAGGGAGGCCAGGCAGGTCTCGACGGCGGTCCGCATGGGATTGCCCGACCGGGAGTATTCGTAGGAACCGGAGCGGAGGCCGCCGACGCCGTCCTGGGCGAAGGTCGTGGCGAGGCTGATAGGCGGCACGACCGCGCCGGTCCGGGGGTCGGCCTCCTGACCGGTGTGGATGGCCCGGGTCTCAAAGCCCCAGCCGAGCTGTTCCTCGATCTCTCCCATGCGCAGCAGTCTCGTTCACCGACCGTCCACCGTCGACCGCTGCCGGAGGGTGCGAACTGCGGCAAAACACCTCCCAGTGCCGTTGGGAGGTGTTTTGCCCCCATATATGGGGGCAACCTCTCTCCCAGTGGACGGCAACCTCTCTCCCAACGCGCTAGCCGCGGAGGTAGCGGAGGACGTCGGCTCGGGCCAGGACGGTGTGGGGGCGGCCGCCCTTGAGGACGAGGAGGGCGCTCGCCTCGCCGAGCTGGGCAACGGCGTGTTCGAGGGACTGGCCGATGCCGACGGTGGCGAGCTTGGGACCCATCACGAGCCCGACCGGCTTGTCCAGCGACGACGGGTCCGCCAACGCAAGGTGCATCAACCGGACCTCGTCCAC
>JANPDB010000955.1:0-2981 GCA_031431255.1 Acidimicrobiia bacterium
ATGAAGGCGATGCGCCGCGAACCGGCCCAGGCGGTCGGCCGGGTCTGCCTCTTCGGCACGGACCTCTTCGACACCGAACTGATTCTGCGCATGGAGCGGGCTGGTTATCTGACCGACGAGATCGGCGTGACGATCGAGGAGACGCGTCCAGCCCGTACGCCGATCCTTTCGCGCATCGTCCGTTCGGTGCGCGGGTTGGGAACGCTGTGGTTGGCCCTTCGCCGGGAGCGGCGAGCTCAGGCCCGTTGATCCGTCGGCTCGTCCAGAGCGTCGGTCGATGCGAGGTCCGCAGCCGTGACGTCCACATCCTCCGTTGCGGCGGTGTGGGCCATCGCTCCGGGAAGATGTCCGGCAACGTCGCTCTCTGCCGGGGAGTTGGAGGTGACGCTTGCGGGCGACTCGTTCCTCCGCCGCCGGTCCGCGACGGCGAGTCCAGCGAGAGCAACGATGCCAAAGGCGCTCAGCGCGTTTCCTGCATGCTCGGACGCCGTGCGCGACATCGTGATGCGAACGTTCTTCTCCGTCGGGATGACGACGAAGAAGTTCGGAGCTGCTCGCTCGATACTCGTCGCGCCGGAGACTCTCCAGCCGGGCGCCCACGACATGCGGACGAGCATCGGCACGCCGGTGCGGTCGACGCTGAACGAGAGCGACGTGGGCTGCAAGTTCAGATTGCCGACGACGACTGCAGGAAGCGGCGTCGATGGCGATGGTCGGGCCGGCCGAAGGGTGACGCCGGTGCCGCGGGTGTCGCGGGGTTTGCCCGGGGCGCGCGTCCGCTGAACCGACAGGTCGGCTCGTGGCCACGAGTCCGGGCCACCGGTCACGTAGGTATCGGGAAACGTGTTCGTGTCAGCCCACTGGGCGAGACCGAGGTCGAGAAACCCACCGTCGAGCCCGGCGCGGGCGCCGCGAACGACCACCGGTTCTGCGGTCAGCGGCACGACGATGGCGTTGTCCGCGACTTCGTAGACGGTGAACTTCCCGGAGCGTGCGACCTCACGAAGGTCAGCGCGCGTACGAGCGGCGTTCTTGAACTTGTCGGAGCTGCCCATCAGGTACCGAGCGCCGAGTCGGCGAACCCGCTCGACGCCGCGATCCAGATCAAACGTTCCGTACCGCAGGTCGCGTTGCGGGTTGGAGGGAGCGTCGCTGACGAGCGACGAGGTGATGAACGAGAACGGGGTGGTCTGTGTCGACTCGAAGTACAGGCCCTCGACCGACTGGATGCACGACTTCGTGAAGAAGGGAATGGCCATCATCGACATCGATGACCCGAATCGCACGTAGCCCTTGTCCCGCTCCCAGAACATGCGCCCGCACGGCAGTTCCCGGAGGGTCGTGATCAGCGCGTGATACTCGGGCCACGCCTTCTTGCGTTGCATGCCCTCCGCGTTGGTGGCGGCCCAGGCGAACGGCAGATCGGCGCTGCGGTAGTCCCGGTTCTCCCGCAACGGCTGGAACCTCCAGCCGTTCTTCCCGTGCACGGGAAGAGGAAACCAACCGGGGAGCGCTTCGAAGGTTGGGGCGAGGGCGATGAACAGGACGCTGACGCCGACCACCGCGGTGACCCCGGGCCGGTCAGCCCACCGACGTACGAGCGCGGCCCCACCCACTCCGGCGAGCAGAAAGATGCTGAAGAACCACAGGGGGAGCAGACGGTTGTTCCACATGCTCCCGGTCGGCCAGGCGAGAAAGCCCACTGCCGAGGCGACTCCCATGAGAGCGACGGCCGCGACGAAGCGCGAGTGGCGGGCGACTGCCCAGACGAGAGCAACGACGGCAAAGGCACAACCCCCGGCCACGAGGGCGCCTCCGTCGGAGAGCACGTGCAGTGTGTGCTTGCCGGGGAGGAAGGGGAGGAGGGAGGTGCGGAAGAGCGTGTTGCGCTCGTAGTCCATGGAGTTCGTGTACGGAAGCAGCGAAGCGAACGGAACGACCCAGAACGCTGCGAGAAGTCCGCCGACCGAGCCGACCAGGAGTGTGCTCACGATCTGCTCGCGGCGGCGTCCGCGCTCCGAATAGCAGAGGAGGAGTGCGCCGGCGCCGACCACCGCCAGCATGGCCGGCACGATGTGGCTGAGTCCGGTTGCCGTGAGGAGCAGTGCGGCCTGCGTCCGATGGCGACCGAGCCGGATGACGTCGAGCATGCTCCCGAGGAAGAGCACGCAGAACAGCAGGCTGAGCGAGAACGAGAACTCCCCCGCCATGGTCGACAGCACGTTTCCGCCGAGTATCCGGTAGGAGCGGTTGAGGAGGAATGGCAGCGTCGCCATGGCCAGGTACATCGGCGCGGGCGACGGGAGTGATGCCTTGCGTCCGAGGCGCCACGCCGCCCAGGGGAGCAGCACGGTTCCGGCGATCGTTACGAGCTTGTAGGCGATGCTGTACGGGAGGATCGTGTCGAGCGCGATGATGAGCCAGGCCGGCAGCGGGAAGTAGAGGGCCAGGATCGGGACGCCGGCGAACCAGTCGTTCGACCACCCGGTGATGCGCCACTGCGGGGCCAACACTCGTCGAACATATGCGGGCATACCAAGATGCCCACCGTTGTCGCCTCCGGTCGGGAAGGTGTTGAGCAGCACCCGGTCAAGACGAAGACCGACGGCCAGGATCACGCAAAGGGTGGCCACGACGATGGCATGGTGATGTCGGACGAAGAACCCGGTCGACCTCCGCGTCAACGTGGACGGCACGCTCACAGTTTCGTCGACGGGGACTCCGGTTCGGGCAGATCCGTCGCTCCGGTCATCTCTCTGGAGGACGCGAACGCGTCGTGTTCGACGTCCGTCATCTCATCGGGGTTGTCAATCGTGTCAGCGTCGTCGCCGTCGTCGCCCCCGCCGAAGGGTGACGAACGCCGGGCTCGCTCCGGCTCGTCGATGAGCGGTCGGCGCCGTGTCCAGTGGAGCAAGCCGAGCATGCCGATCCCGGCGAACGACGCGAGGTAGCCGAGCTTGTCGGCTCCCGAGTACCCGTAA
>JANPDB010000956.1:0-8241 GCA_031431255.1 Acidimicrobiia bacterium
CGACCGCATCGCGTCGCGGATCACCCGCTGTTCGAGCTCGCCGCCACCCACCGACCCGACGGTTCGCCCGTCGACGAACACGATCATCTTCGACCCGGCGCGACGCGGCACCGATCGCGAGGTTGCGAACACCGTCGCCACAACCAGGGCGCGTCCGGCTTCGAGCTCGCCCAGCACGACCGCAGCCACGCGCTCCTCGGACAGAAGACCGGTTTCCCGTGAGCTCAGGCCGCTCATGCCGCGGTCCACAATCGCCCGGCCTGCTCATTCATACGTGCACGAAGCTTCTCGACATCGGCCCCGATGACCTCGCCGTTCTGAGTTCGGAACCTGCCGGCGATCATCACGTCGCGCACGTGCTGACCGCTCCGCCACAGCACGAGCTGATCGACGAGGTTGTGGGCGGTGACGGGTGTCGGAGTCCGGATGTCGACCACCTGAAGATCAGCGGCCCAACCGTGCTCGAGCCGTCCGACCTTGGCCAGGCCGATCGATTCCGCTCCGCCCTGCGTGGCCATTCGCAGCACGTCGCGCCCGGGCATCGCCGCCGGGTCGAGCAGCCGGGCCTTGTGGAGGAGGAAGGCCGACCGCATCTCCTCGAACTGATCGTTCACGTAGCCGTCGGAGCCGAGGCCGACGATGACTCCCGCGGCGAGCAGCTCCGGGATGGGCGCGATGCCACCGCCGACCTCGCCGTTGGCCATCGGCATGTGGCTCACCCGGACCCCGCGTTCAGCAATCAGCGTGCGCTCCGCATCGGAGACCTGCACGCATTGCGACGCCAGGAAACGCGGGGAGAGCACCCCGATCGAGTCGTACCACTCGAAGGTCCGCATCCCCCGCTCGCGCAGGTTCCACTCTGCTTCATGGACGCCTTCGTTGACGTGGGCGTGGATGAAGACGTCGAGTTCCTCGGCGAGTGAGAACGCGCTCCTGATGAACGACTCGGGACAGGTGAAGGTGGTGTGGAAGCACATCGCACCCGAGACGAGGGACGACTGGTCCTCCCGACACGCCTCGATCAGCGAACGGTTCTCACGGAGACCCAGTGCACCGTTCTCACGGCTCACCCGCTCCGTGGCCTCGAAGGACAGAACTCCTCGCAGCCCCCAGCGATCGACGACCTCCTTCTGCGCCAGCAGTGCACCGGGAAGCGAATGCGGAGCCTCGAGGATGTCGTAGAACGAAGTGGTGCCGGTGCGGAGCATCTCGACGCAGACCCACTCGGTGGCGGCGACGATCATGTCGTGGTCGAGGCGGTCCTCAACCTTCGGCCACCAGTAGTCGGCGAGAAAGCTCCAGAAGGACTCGACCGGGTCGACGGGAATGCCATGGGCGAGCGTGCCGTAGAGATGCGTATGGGCGTTGACGAAACCCGGAAGGATCGCGCAGCCCGCCTTGGCCACGACCTCGTCACCGGGGTGTTGCGCTCGGAGCGTCGCCGCGTCGCCGACAGCATCGATCGTCGAACCGACCACCCGGACAGCACCGTTGCGCAAAGGCTCCGAGTCCCAGGAGGGAAGCACCCAGTCACCCTCGATCAGCATCAGCGTGGTCTACTTGCCAACCTGGGCGTTCTGCAGAGCCTGCCAGACCCGTTCGGGAGTGAACGGGATGTCGTTGATGGCAACTCCCGTGGCGTTCTTGATCGCCGCCCGAAGGGCCGGGGCCACGCCGTCCTTGGGGATTTCCGCGACCGCCTTGGCACCGAAGGGACCGGAGTCCTCCATGGTCTGCACCAGGAACACCTCGATGTCGGGCATCTCGTCGGCCCGGTAGATCTTGTACGGGCCGAACGAGTCGTTGATCATCCGGCCGTTCTCATCGAAAGCGAACTCTTCGGTGTGCGCATAGCCCAGAGCCTGGAGCATGCCGCCCTCGATCTGCCCGGAGGCGGTGACGGGGTTGATGGCGACACCGCAGTCGACCGCCATCACGAGCTTCGTGACGGTGACCTGTCCGGTCGTGATGTCGACCTCGATCTCGGCGAACTGTGCGGCAAAGGGCGGAGGGCACTCCGTCGACACGTGCGAACCGATGCCCATGAGCTGCTCGTGGTCCTTCGTGTGCAGCGAGTCGAGAGCGACGTCCTCGAGTGAGACGGATC
Source organism: Acidimicrobiia bacterium (assembly GCA_031431255.1). Taxonomy (GTDB): domain Bacteria; phylum Actinomycetota; class Acidimicrobiia; order Acidimicrobiales; family JANYDT01; genus JANLQX01. The sequence goes on from JANPDB010000956.1 coordinate 2,108, forward strand.
GACCGTCGGGGGCCCAGGCGCGACGGTCGCGCAACGTAATGGAACACTCCTGCTCGACGTCGAGCATCTGCGCGGCACGTCGTTTGATCTTCATCCGCAGTTCGTCGGCGGCCTTCTTGACCGCCTGCCCCGAGATATAGGTGGTCGACGATGCGTAGGCACCGACGTCGAACGGGGTGAGGTCGGTGTCGGCGGAGTACATCTTCACGTCGTCGATCGGCACACCGAGCACTTCGGCGGCGATCTGCGCGAGCACGGTATCGGCACCAGTTCCCAGGTCGGCCGCCCCCGACAGCACGTTGAACGAACCGTCGTCATTGATCTTGATCGAGCAGCCACCCATGTCCATGAAGGGAATAGCCGTGCCGTGCATACAGAAGGCAAAGCCGATCCCACGACGGATGTGCGGTCGATCCGATGGCGAGACCCAGGCCGGGTCGGTTCGGCGGTGCCATCCGATCGAACGCATGCCCTGGGCCATGCACTCCTCGATTCCGCTCGACATGATCATCGGCAGGTCTTCCTCGGGGATGTCACCTTCCACGCCGCCGCGTTCGCCGAGCCGGAGGACGATGTCCATCCGGTCGCCTCGCTTCACCCAGTTCTGTCGCTTGAAGTCGATGGCGTCACGACCGAGAGCGTCGGCGATGTCCTCCATGTGGTTCTCCAAGGCGAACTCCGCCTGCGGCGCGCCGTAGCCCCGGTAGGCACCTGGCACCGGGATGTTCGTGTACATGACCTTGCAGTCGTAGTCCTTGGCCTTCGCGTTGTAGCTCGAGAGGCCGCGAAGTCCCGTGACCATCTGCACGGTGAAGCCGTGGGTGCCGTAGGGCCCGGTGTTGGCGATAACAGTCATCTTCTGGGCCATCAGGGTGCCGTCAGCAGCAACGGCACTCTTGAACGTGATCGTCTGGGGGTGTCGGGTCCGCGACGCATAGAACTCCTCGGCCCGGTCGAGTTCCAGCCGGACAGGACGTCTGGTGAGGATCGCCAAGTGGGCCACGATGTCCTCGATCAGCATCTCCTGCTTGGCGCCGAAGCCACCGCCGATGCGGGGCTTGATGACGCGAACGTCCTTGACGGCCTTGCCGATGAGCGGTGCCACCATGCGTCGGACGTGGAACGGAACCTGCGTGCTGGTGCGGATGACGACGCGCTCGTCCTCATCGAGCCACGAGATGGCGATATGGGGCTCGATAGGGGTCTGCTGCACCTGATGGACCCGGAAGGTCTGCTCGAACACCTTGTTGGCCGGGTCGGCGAAGTAGGGCTCGCAATCGGCGGTGCGCCCGACGATGTGGTGCACCAGGTTGCGGTCGGCATCTTCGATCCCGACGGTGTCGTTCTCGGCGTGGACCTTCGGCGCGGTTTCGGCGACACGCTCATCGAGGTTGAAGGGCAAGACTTCGTAGACCACATCAATAAGCGCGCATGCGTCTTCAGCGATCTCGATCGAATCAGCGGCGACCACGCACACACGATCGCCGACGTGGCGCACCATGTCGTCGAAGCTGACCTGATCCCACGGATACGGGTTCGGCCAGGATTGGCCACCACTCGCGTACTTCACCTGCGGGGTGTTGCCGTGGTGGAGGACCGCCCGGACACCCGGCAGGGCCCGCGCCCGCGAATCGTCGATCGACACGATCCGGGCGTGTGCGTGAGGTGACCTGACGAGCCGAGCAAACAACATGTTTCGCATGTCCACGTCGTCGACGAACGCACTGTTCCCACGCACGAGCCGGAGCGCGTCGACTTTGATCTCGGGTTTGCCGACCACCTGCATGACCGGAACATCGCGGCTCGGGATCACCCGCGGAACGGCCGCCGACCCGACCACCTTGGGGCTGGCCGGGTCGTACGCGATCGCGGTGGTGCCGTCGGTCATCGGTTCGAGCATGATCGGACGGAACTCGGCGACCGCTTCTCCTCGTAGGAGCGTCGCCGCCCGTTGCACCGATTCGACGACCTTCACGAACGCCGTCTCCCGGTCAAGGATCCCGCTCAACATGTCGCGGATTTCGATCTCCGAGGGATTCGGGTTCTTGCGACACAGGGCAAGCGTGCCCAGCATCATCGGGCCGGCCGAATAACCGGACTGCAGAGCACCGGTGACCATGAAGGCCTTCTGGATCGGGTGCAGTTCGTCGCCCAGCTGATTGAAGGTCTCGACCGTGGTGATCTCGTGACCGTCGGCCTGGGCGGCCAGGATCACGTCGGCCGACGCCAGCCGTCCGTCGAAGAGGATCGCCGCAGCACCGGTCTCACCGGTGTCGGAACCGAACCGGACCGACCAGATTCCTTCCCGACGCAGAAGGCGCAGGAGGGTCTCGTGGGGGGCAACGCTGAAGGTGCGCGCGGCACCGTCGAGCGTGATGTCGATCGTGATCGACGCGCTCATGCCAGCACCTCGAGTGCCGCGGTGACCCGAGCGGTCAACTCGACGACGAGGTGTTGGCGATACGCCGACGAGCCACGGAAGTCGCCAGGTGGTTCGATGGCGCCCGGATGGTCGATCTGGACGGGTGTGGTGGCAACACCGGTCGCGGCGACGACGATCGATCGGTCAGGCCGGCGACGCCCCACCACTGCAACGATGGGCGAGTCAAAAGGCGTTCGACCGGTTCGGGCCGCGGAAGCACTGCCATCGATCTGCACCTCGATTGAAGTGACGATCGCGTTATGGAGGACCGACGGGTCGGCCAGCGCATCATCGAGCGAACGGGTGTGTGCTCCCGATCCGTTCACGAAGGTGACAACGGCGTCGAACACGAGCAGGGCGGCAAGCAACTCGCTCTCGCAGTGCCGCCCTACCACGACTCCTCCGATCGTCGCGAGCGTGCGCAGCGTGCTGGGCTGTTCGCGACGAGCGGCGTCTCGCAGCACGAACGGCATCGCCGCGTCGTCGACGATCGTGTCGAGCGCGGTGGTCGCCCCGATGCGGGCCGACGAGCGGTCGATCACGATACCGGCCAGTCCACATGACTGGAGATCGACAACCTCGGTCGGTACCTCGAATCGCGAAGGGACGACAGTGGTGCCGCCGCCCAGGACGACGGTGCGAACCGTCGACCGGTGCAGTAGCGCGAGGGCGTCCTCGACAGAGGACGGCCGGTGGTACGCAGAGATCCGAGCCATGAGCGACGATGCTACCGGGGAGCCGTTTCGACGCCTGCGGTCCCAGTACCGCTTCGTGCTCACCTCCTTGTGGTTTCCCCCCGCACCCTCGGAACGAGGTGCCGAAGCTGGAGGTTGAGCGGTTCTCCCGATTGCTCCTGCGCCTGATCAACAGCTGATCCGGGTGGTGATACCGGCCCGGCGGAAGAGGTTCCGGGCTGCTTCCGATGCGTCGGCCAGCAGTTCCCGCTCGTTGATGGTGAGCACTTCGCGATCGCGGATCACGACCCGACCGTCGACGATCACATCGCGCACGTCACGCGGTGTCGCGTTGAACACCAGCGCGCTCAGCACCCGGTGGACCGGGGCAACGAACACCGAACGAAGATCGACGACGACCACATCGGCCTTACGACCGGGCTCGATCATCCCGATCGTGTCGGCCATCCCGAAGGCCCGGGCTCCGCCCCGGCACGCCATGTGCACGGCGTCCTCCGGCTGCAGAATCATCGGATCGAGCGAGTGCACCTTCTGCAGCAGCACCGCGACCTTCATCGCCTCGAAAAGGTCCTGGCGGTTGTTCGATCCGGGCCCGTCCGATGCCAGCCCGACCGGGATTCCCATGGCCAGCATCTCGGGGATCCGAGCGACGCCAGATGCGAGGTACATGTTGCTCACCGGGCAATGGGCGACGCTGGCGCCCGACTCGGCGATGATCCGCAGCTCGTCATCGTCGAGCCAGACGGAGTGGGCAAGCTGGGTGGAGGGTCCGAGCGCTCCCACAGATGCCAACCAGGGGATGTGCCGCATCCCGCGCTCCTCGAGCGACAGGGCAACCTCCTCGCGGGTCTCCCCGCAGTGGGTGTGGAGGCCACCACCCCATGACGCCGACTGGGCGGCAAGGCTTCGCATGGACTCGTCGGAGCAGCCCCATGGAATCAGCGGCGCGTGCCCCACCCGAATGCGGCCGTTCGCGGCACCGTGCCACTCCTTCGCGAGCGCGGCCCCTCGATCGTGGATCTCCGTCGGCGTCTCCTGCAAGCGCGCCGGGTAGTTCCGGTCGGCCCAACCGCGAGCGAGGTAGTAGCGAACGCCGATTCGATCCGCCGCAGCACACGCCGCGGCGTCGGACCCGGGGTCGGCATGAACGTACTGGTGGTCGAGCACACTCGTCGCCCCGCTCCGGAGGTTCTCGACCATGCCGACCGACGCCGCGAGCTCTACATCACGAGCGGTGAGGTTCTCGGCACCCGGCCAGATGTATTCGCGCAACCAGTCGAGGAGGCGCTTGTCGTCGCCGAGGCCGCGGAAGAAGGTCTGGAACAGATGCGTGTGGCTGTTGACCATGCCGGGCATCACCGCGCAACCGACGGCATCGATGACCTCGGTCGCGTCGCGTCGAGCCGAGGTCGGGGCGGCGCCTTCTCCCACGTCGACGATCGTGTCGCCGTCAGTGAGCACCCATCCCGGATCGTGCTGCGTCTGGGCATCATCGACCGTGACGACACATCCGTTCTCGACGAGAATCACGACCGACCTCCGCGATCCAGCAGGGCGACGACACACCCGTTCTCGACGAGAATCACGACGCGACTGCCCAACCAGCGAACGCGTTGACCACGTCTTCGATCCTCGGCATCATCGGATACAGGATCGGACACGTGACCCCCGCATCGATGTAGTCGGCGACCTTGTCCCGGCACTGGGCGCTGGTGCCGACCGCCATGAGGTTCCGGACGAGGGACTCCGGGATGAGGGCGGCCGCCTTGCGGTAGTCGTCCTCGGTTGCCGGCCAGCCGACGACCTCTTGGATCCGGGCGATGAGCTCGGGGTCCGCGCCCGATGCCTCCTGGATGTGCGGCTCGGTACCGAGATAGTACGCGAGCAGACTTTTCCCAGTCATCACCGCTTCGTCCGGATCGTCGTCGCTGAGCGAGCAGACCAACAGCTCGGGACGGTCGATCTGGTCGATCGTCTTGCCGACCTTGGCCGCGCCGACGGCGAGTTGTCCCACGGCATCGCGGATGTAGTCGGTCGAGACCACGTAGTTCAACACTGCGCCGTCGCAAATCTCACCGGTCAGTTCCATCATCTTCGGACCGGTGGCGCCGATGTAGAGCGGGATGTCCCGGGGGGAGGTGTCGCCGTAGGCGACGTCGAGGCGGATCCGGTCGAGCTTCACGAACTCGCCCTGATACGTGACCTCCTCCATGGTGAAGAGCTGCCGGAGGGCGTCGATGTGTTCGCGCATCGCCGTAAGCGGCTTGCGCCGATCGAGGCCGATCCGTGAACAGATCGGCTCCCACCAGGCACCGAGTCCGAGCATCACGCGGCTCTGCCCGTCGGCGGTGAGACCGGCCAGCTCCCACATGGTGGACCACGTTGCGGCGATCACGGCAGGATTGCGGGACCAGATCGGCAGCACGCCGGACCCGATGCGTAGGCGCTTGGTCTCCGTCACCAGGGCACTCATGAGCACCACGCAATCACGGGCAAGGCGGGTGTCGGCCTGCCAGATCTCGGTGAAACCCTTCTCCTCGGCATACTTCGCCATCTCGATCTCGTATCGGATCGGATGCTTGTCCTGGAGGTATAGGGCGAGACGGTGCATAAGGGGACACCAAGTATCGCCGAGGCTCGGGGCCCCCAGAGAGAACGGAGCTAGAGAATCTCCAAGAGTTCACCGATCAGCTCGCGGATCTGGCGGAGAACGGTCGGTCCAACATTCCCTTCGGCACCATCGAGAATTCGATCGACGCTGATCGATGTGGGGAAGTGCGCCTGCACCACACCGAACTCTTCGAGCGAGATCTCCGTCAGCCAGCCTCGCCGCGTCGACGTGCAGGGCACGACCACGACTGCGGCCTGTCGAAACGCGAGCACCTCGTCGGATGTCACGACGATCGCCGGTCGAACGAACCCCGCCTCGCCGCGAGCCGGGGTACCGAAGTCAACCTGAACAACGTCACCGGCTCGCATCGGAAACGTCCTCGGCAGAGGCGTTCAGAACCATGAGC
>JANPDB010000957.1:0-1755 GCA_031431255.1 Acidimicrobiia bacterium
GCGGACGATGTCGGCGAACGCCAGCATCGTCTCTTCGAGCGGCGTCTCGAAGTCATAGCGGTGGGCTTGATAGAGGTCGACGTAGTCGGTCCCGAGACGCTTCAGCGAACCATCAATGCCCTCCAGAAGATGTTTGCGGGAGAGACCACGATCATTCACCCCGCGTCCGGTCGGGAAGAAGACCTTCGTGGCGATCTCTACACCCTCGCGCCGCTCCCCGGAGAGCGCCCGGCCGAGCACTGACTCCGCGCGGGTGCCGGCGTAAGCGTCCGCCGTGTCGAACGTGGTGACGCCGAGCTCGAGCGCACGTCGGACACAGGCAACAGCGGCGTCCTCTTCGACCTGGCTGCCGTGCGTCACCCAGTTGCCGTAGCTGACCGCCGAGACCTTCATGCCGCTGCGTCCGAGATAGCGATGTTCCATGTTCGGTTCCTTCGTCGTGAGAGGTGTCGACGGTAGCGCCTCATCGGGGCTAAACGAGAGGTCATGACCTCTCCGGCACGACTCGACGAACAGATCGCCTTCCTCGTCGAGATCGACAAGCTCAAGTCGATTCTCCGCCAGACGCCCATCGCGGACGGTTCTCGCCGGGAGAACACCGCGGAACATTCGTGGCACCTCGCCATGTTCGCGGTGGTGCTCGCCGAGCACGCACCGGAGCCCGTCGACGTTTCGAAGGTGATCATGATGCTGCTTCTCCACGACATCGTCGAGATCGACGCCGGCGACACCTTCATCTACGCCGCCGCGGACGCGGCGGTTGCTGCTCAGCAGGAAGCCGACGAGCTCGCTGCGGCCCACAGGATCTTCTCGCTGCTCCCGGTCGATCAGGCTGCCCGTCTTCGCGCCATCTGGGACGAGTTCGAGGCGAAGGAGACCGCGGAGTCGAAGTTTGCGAAGACCATCGACCGGCTGCAGCCGATGCTGCTGAACCGGGTGAGCGGAGGAGGCTCATGGACCGCGCACGGCATTGCCGCCGACAAGACCCGCCGGCTCATCCACTCGACGATGCAGCCCGGCTCCGTTCTCACCGCCTACGCGCTGCTGATCGTCGAGCAGGCGATCGCCGAGGGACTGCTGCTCCCCGACCCGAACGACTGAGGAAATCCGTGCGTCGGCCCCGTTGAACCCACCGCTACGATGGATAACGTGTCGACCGTTGCCGCCTACATCCTGTTGCAGACCGACGTGGGGAAGTCTTCCTCGGTCTGCAAGGCCGTGGGAGCCCTCGCCGGCGTGGTGAGCTGCGAGGAAGTTACGGGTCCCTACGATCTGATCGTCAAGGCCGAGGCCGGGTCACTCGACGAGCTCGGGAAGCAGGTCGTGTCGCGCATTCAGCTGGTCGAGGGCATCACCCGCACGCTCACCTGCCCGGTCATCCACTTCTGACGCCCAGCGTCAGGGCAGCCGGACTGTCCGTGCCGTTAATGCCCCATCGACCACACGAGGATCTCTGCGCCCTCCGGCCCGGCCATGACCGCCGGACTGCCCGCATCCGCCAAACGGGCGGCGTCACCGGCGAGCAGCGGCGTGCCGTCGATGTCCGCGGCACCCTTGGGCATGAACACGTGGGCGAAGCGGGCGTCGGGGATTCGGATGACCTCATCCGGAGCTAGGCGGGCGCCCCAAAGGACGGCATCGCGCTGACGAATGGATATCGCTGCGTCGTGTCCCGCTCCTGAGGCGATGGGCACGAGTCCGCCCTTGGCGAGCTCAGCGTTGATGTCGAGCTGCTCGTAACCGGGGCGGATCCGT
>JANPDB010000958.1:0-11523 GCA_031431255.1 Acidimicrobiia bacterium
CCGTTCGCTGGAGAGCCGCTCGGAGGATCGGATATTGAGGGCCACGCCGGCGAGCGTGACGACCGCCGAAAGGATGGCGCCGGCGAGGATCGCGTGCGCAGGATTGAGCGTGCGTTCACTGGGCCGGGGTGGGCTCATCGGTCCGCCGAAGTCGGCTCGCTCCGGCGGATGTTCGGGTCCGTCGGTCACAACCCGACACGGTACTCGGCGGCGTGTCGTCTCAGTCGTCTGGGCTGACGCTCCGCACGACGCGACCGTCGCTCGACGACCTGGGCACGCCTCGGTGGCGCGATGTCCGGGGAACGCACGATGAACGTTTCGTTCGCGATCGCCGAATTGCCACTTCAGTCGCCCGCCCCTCTGCGACGATAGCTGCGACATCACCGAACGACAGTAGGGAGAGCTCGTGGCCTCATCTCGGACGACCGTGGTACTCGACACGTCGGTGCTGATAGCCGACCCGGGATCGCTCCATACGTTCGAGGGACGAGACGTTGTCATACCGCTCACGGTCATCGAGGAGCTCGACGGTCACAAGGGTCGCCGTGACGACGTCGGCGCCGCCGCCCGTGAGGCACTCCGGGCGATCGAGGGGCTTCGCGTCGCTCACGACGGCAACATCAACCGTCCGGTCGATCTGGCGAACGGTGGCACCCTTCGGGTGGAGACCAATGGTGTCCACCTCGACGAGATCCGCGTGCTCGGCCTCGATCCGGTCAAGGCCGACAATCGAATCCTGGCGGCATGCTGCGGGCTGCGGGCCGATGGCGCCTCCGTCACCGTTGTCACGAACGACACGGCGATGCGGATCAAAGCTGCGCAACTCGGCTTCGAGGCCGCGGAACACACGCGGGCGAATCGGTCGGTGGTCGAGACGGGGTACGGATCCTGGCCGGTGTTCGAGGCGTCGTCTGATCTGTTGACGGACATCCACCATGCCGGAGCTGCCGGTTTGAGTTTCGCCGCGGTCCCGGAAGGGGTGCGGGAGGTCACCGAGATGGAGGACAACACTTTCGGTGTGCTCCGTTCGGGTTCCTCGTCGCTGCTGGTCCGGTCGATCGACAAGGTGCTTCGGGCGCTTCCGCAGCACCAGGAGGCCTACGGGCTTCGTCCCCGTTCCAAGGAACAGCGGGCCGCGCTCGACCTCCTGCTCGATCCCGAAGTGACCGTCGTCGCCCTCGACGGCACAGCAGGGACAGGCAAAACCATTCTGGCGCTTGCCGCGGGCCTGGAACAGGTAGTGGAGCGACATGCCCGATACGAGCGGCTCGCCGTCTACCGGCCCATCGTGCCGGTCGGTCATGCCGACGTCGGGTTCCTTCCCGGCACGCTGGAAGAAAAGCTCGAGCCGTGGATGGCTGCCGTCGTCGATGCGCTGGCGGCCTTGACCGACGACGGGAGCTATCTCACCGCTGAGGTCGTGATGACCGAGCTGCTGGAGCGTCGCAAGCTCACGATGGAGAGCGTGACGTTCCTTCGTGGCAGGACCCTGCAATCGAGCTTCATCGTCGTCGACGAGGCGCAGAACCTGGAGCCGAGCACCGTGAAGACGATTCTCACCCGGGTTGGTGAAGGGGCGAAGATCGTGTTCAGCGGCGACCGCGACCAGATCGACGCACCGTACCTCTCCAAGCACAACAACGGTCTCGCCGTGCTCCTCGACGCTTTCCGCGGCCAGCGCTGCTTCGGCGGTGTACGCCTCGCATCCTGCGAGCGCAGCGAGGTAGCCGCACTCGCCGCCCAGCTGCTGTAGTCATTGGGAGAGATTCCATGCAACTGCTCGCAACACGAGTGACCGCGCCCGTTGGGAGAGAGGTTGCCCCCGTATATAGGGGCAGAACACCTCCCAACGCCGCTGGGAGGTGTTCCGCCGCACGAGCGCTGGACCGTGCGCACCGGACGGGCTCTCAGCCGCCGAGAAACACGCGTTTCACATCGTCGTTGCCCTGCAACTCCGCTGCGGTGCCGGTGATCTGCACCTTGCCCTCGCCCATCACGTAGCCACGATCCGCGAGGGCGAGGGCGAGAGGCGCTGATTGATCGACCAGTAGGACGGTGAGCCCTTCTTCGCGGTGCAGTCGTCGGATGTACGTGAACAACTCCGCCACGAGCTTCGGGGCGATCCCGAGCGACGGCTCGTCGAGCATCAGGACCTGGGGGCGGTTGACCAGAGCCCGCGCGCAGGCGAGCATCTGGGCCTCACCGCCCGACAGGGTCCCGGCCTGCTGGTCGCGGCGTTCCCGTAGCCGGGGGAACAGCTCGAACATCGCATCGATCGATGCGTCGCGTTCGGCGCGGCGACGCCGGAGTTTGTAGGCGCCGAGTTGGAGGTTCTCCAGCACGGTGTGGTCGGGGAAGATCTTGCGGCCTTCGGGGACGTGGGCGACGCCGCCACGGGTAACAGCTGATGCTGAGCGGGGGAGGGCGCGGCCGTTGAAACGGATCGACCCGTTCTTCAGCTTCGCCAGGCCCGAGATCGCCCGGAGCGTGGTGGTCTTGCCCGCACCGTTCGGTCCGAGCAGGACGACGAACTCCCCTTCGTGGACGATCAGATCGACGCCTCGCAGCGCCGGCACCTGGCCATAGTTGACGGCGACCTCGGTGAGTTCGAGCACAGGAGTGGCCATGGTCATACTCCCAACATGGCGATGACGTCGCCATCGCCCAGGTAGGCCCGCTGCACTTCGTCGTGCTCCTGGATCTCCGATGGGGTGCCGACGGCGATCACCCGTCCCTGCTCCATGACCGTGACCCGATCGGAGATGCTCATGACGAAACCGACGTTGTGTTCGATCACCACAATGGTGAGTCCGCCGCTCTTGAGCGTCGTGATGAGGTCGGCGAGTGCCAGGACCTCCTCGCCCGTGAGCCCGGTGGCCGGTTCGTCGAGGATCAGCACCCTCGGTCGCGCCGCCACTGCCCGGACCAACTCGAGAAGGCGCTTCTGGCCGTGGGACAGGTTGGCGGCCAGTTCGTCCGTCTTGTCGGCGAGTCCGGCCAGGGCGAGTAGCGCTCGGCCTTCGGTTCGCATCGCCCGTTCGTCGCGGAAGAATCCGGGAAGGCGAAGGACCGAAGTGACCATTGTCTGTTTCGATCGGAGGTGCATGCCGGTCAGGACGTTCTCGAGCGCAGAGACCCGCTCGAACAGGTGGGGGACCTGGAACACCCGGATCACTCCGGAGGCCGCGACCTTCTCGGGCGTTGCGGCCGCGGGTCGCCCGAAGATCTCGATGGTGCCGGCGTCGGCGTGGAGGAATTGGGTGATGCAGTTGACGAAGGTCGACTTGCCGCAGCCGTTGGGACCGATGATCGCGTGGATCTCACGGGCGTCGACCGTGAGGTCGGCACCCTGCAGCGCTCTGATACCCCCGAACGACTTCTCGACGCCACGGGCGAACAGAATCGGACCGTCCGAGGTGTGCGACGATCCATCGGACGCCCAGGACAGGACCTCGGACGCGACCGGTGGGCCGCCGGACGCGCCGGCCGGAACGCGACGTCGGGTACGGAACGGACCGGAGAATCGGGACCCCTGGAAGGAGCCGGCGATCCCCTTGGGCACCGTGAGGAGCAGGACCCAGATGACCGCCCCGAGAACCAGCCAGTAGTACAGGGGGTGTCGTTCGATGATGCTCTGCTCGGTGAGTGCTTTCTCGAGCACGGCATAGAGCACGACGCCCACGAACGGTCCGACGAGCGTGCCGCTCCCGCCGAGCAGGAGCCCGGTGAAGAGCACCAGTGGTGACGCGGCGATGATCGAGGGGTTGATGAATCCGCGGTGGTAGGCAAAGAACACTCCTGCCAGCGCTCCGATGGCGCCGCTCAAGGAGAAGGCCAGAATCTTCACCGACGACACGCGAATGCCCAGTGCGGATGCTGTGTCGGCCGACTCACGGACGGCTTGGAAGGATCGTCCGGTACGGCTCTTGATCAGGTTGGCGTGGAGCACCACGACGAGAAGGGTGACGCCGAGGACGATCAGGTATCGGGGTGTCGGTTTGAACCAGAACTCGAAGCCGCGTGGCGACGGGATCCCGTCCTTGATGTCGACGCGGTTCGGAATGGAGTTGATGCCGTCCTCGCCGAGCGTGACGCCGCGCCACTCCTTGGCGATCTCGTCGAGCACGTTGTTCAGGCTGAGCGTGATGATCCCGAAGTACAGGTACGTAGCCCGCAGTGAGATCGCGGCCGAGAACGCGCCGATGGCTGCGCCGGCGGCGAGAGCCATGGCGATGACCGCGATGATCGGCCAACCCTGGCGGCTGGCGAAGTAACCGGCCGCATAGCCGCCGATCCCGAGGAAGCCGGCGTGCATGAGCGAAAGGAGCCCGGCGTAGCCCATGGCGATGTTGAGCGAGTACACGAGCATCACGCTGACGAGCGTTGACGTGCCGAGGTCGACGTACTCCGGGGCCGGCGACAGGATGCTGATCTGTCCGGCGAGCAGCGGCCAACTGAGCAGGAAAGCGACTCCGATGAGGGGGAGCAGCTTCGGCCGGAGGTCGTACCGATCCAGCACGTCAGTGACCTTCCATGGGTTTGCCGAAGAGGCCGTCTGGGGAAGGGGCCGCGGTCATAGGTGTGCAGACCATGTCAGTGACCTTCCATGGGCTTGCCGAAGAAGCCACTGGGAAAGAAGAGGAGCGCCACGGCGAGTGCTCCGGCCACAACGATATTGCCGAGCGACGCGCTCACTTCGTTACGCACCACCGTTTCGAGGAATCCGATGAGCAGTCCACCGGCAAGGGCGCCCTTGGCCGATCCGAGTCCGCCGATGACCACGGCGGTGAAACCTTTGAACGTGTAGTTCAGACCGCTCGCCGGTCCGACGGCAAGCAGCGGCGAAGCGGCGAAGCCGGCAATGGCCGTGACGAGTACTGAGGCGATGAACGAGATGAGCGTCACCGTCTTCACCCCGATCCCCATGAGCTCGGCGGTGTCCGGGTCGTGTGCGGCGGCGCGGAACGCCCGGCCGTAGATCGTACGCTTGAGAAACTGGTCGTAGGTCAGCATGATCACGATCGCCACGGCGAAGGCGAAGATCTGCTGTCCGGAAATCTGGCCGTCGAAGAAGCTCGAACCCTGCGGTCCGTCGCCAATTCGGAACGTTCCGGCAACGAACGGTTCGGGCTGGAGGAACCCGCTGAAGTTCTCGAAGACCAGCGAGAGCAGCGAAGAGAAAATCAGGGCAGCAGCGAGCGTGGCGATGATCCACGCGTTGCGTGAGCCCGAGATCCGCACCGGCAACATGATCACAAAGTGGGCGAGAACGCCGCCGAGCACGCCGGCGACGAGAAGGACCAACAGCGTCGGTGCGATGCCCCACTTCCATTGCGCGAGGCACTTGAAGGCGACTGCGGCGCCGAGGATGAGCGCCTCACCCTGAGCGAAGTTGAGGACACGAGTCGGCGCGAACACGATCGTGAAGCCCAGGGCGACCAGGCCATACACGGCGCCGAAGTACAGCGCCTCGATGATGATCCCGACGTTCAACGTCGCTCCTTGTCAGCGAGCCAGTGAAGTGAAAGCGGGGCGCCGAGAACCACTGTCTCGACGCCCCGTGTTCTGAGCACGCGTCGGCGACGCTTGCTCAGAAGCGACTACTTGGCGGAGTCGGCCTTGCGGGCCAGTTCCACGTACCAGCCCTTGGCATCCTTCTTCCAGCGCCAGAGATACAGGTCGGTCACCTCGTGCGTCTCGTGGTCGGTTGCCGAGAACGACGCCGGTACTCCGGACGGAAGCTCGCCGTAGTTGAACTTGAGCGACTCCCACGACTTGACCACGGCGTCGGCGTCGACGCTCTTGGCCTTGGCGACAGCGGTCGCGTACATGACGATGCAGTCGGCGATGATCGCTGTTCCGGCCCACTGCTGCACGGGCTGCTTGGTGCCCTTCTCGTAGCCGAAGCGCTTGATCACATCGGAGCTGTGGGCGGCGTAGCCCTTGGGCTGCTGGTCGAGCGGGATGCGGCTGAGCGCGCCCTGGTATGGGGCCTCGTAGACGGCGTCTTCCATGCCGTCACCGCCGGAGTCGACGACGAGGTAGCTGCCGAGGCCCGAGCCGCCGACGAAGATGCCCTTGAAGCCAGCGGCCTTGGCGGCCGACACGGTCTTCGCGGCGTTGGCGTCGTTGTCGATCCAGATCGCTGGGTTCAGTTCAGGACGGGTCTTGAAGACGTCGAGGAGTTCTTTCACCTGCGGTGCGTGTGTCTGGTCGCTCGCCTGGGTGAACGCGGTGCCTGCCCAGACGATTTTCAACTTGTCGGCGGCGTCCGGGATGAGCTTGTCGTAGTCCTTGCCGGTGGCGTTGTTCGTGTAGATGAGGCCGACGATCCCGATCTTTTGCTCCTTCAGGTACTTGAGCGTCAGGGGGACGACGTCGGCCGCCGCGTCCTGGGCCCGGAACCCGTATCGGAGCACAGTGCCGAAGCCCTGGTCGGACGCGACGCCGGCCTGGCAGTTGACCTTCTTGCCCTGTTCGTAGACGCCTTTCACGGCGGCGTACGTACCGGAGATGGTCGGGCCGATGACGAGCCCGACGCTCGGGTCGTTGACGAATTCCCTCGCGTTGTTGTTCGCCTTGGCCGCGTCGGTGACGGCGGGTCCGCCGTCGTCACGGGTCACGAGCTCGAGCTTGGCTCCACCAATGCCGCCGGCGGCGTTGATGCGGTCGATCTCCACCTGGATGGAGTTGCGCTGGAATGCGCCCAAGAAGGCGAATGGTCCCGAGAGGATGAGGCTCGCACCGATTTTGATCTTGTCCTGGCCGAGCTTGAAGCCGTTGAGATCGATCTGCGAATCGGCTGATGCACTGCTTGCGGCGGGCGCGGACGGCGCCGCCGTGGCGGCAGGGGCCGCGGTCGTGGCGGGTGCCGCGGTCGTGGCCGGTGCCTTGGTGGTGACCGTCGCCTTCTTCTTGGTCGTCTTCTTCTTGGTGGTTGCTGCGTTGGTGCTGCCGACGGTCGTCGCGATCATGGCGGTGGCGACGAGGCCGGTGATGAGTAGACGAGTGCGATTCCGCATGAAGCGCGCCTCCAGTGAGGTGGGTGGGGTGTGGTGGATGCGACCGTTCCAATCAGTGGAACGGCGTTCTGCTACATGGAACAGTACCGAAACAAGCGGTGGAGCGACAACGGCAGCAGTGTGAACGGCACATGACGACGTTGTTCACACGACTTCCGGCGACGGGTCAGCGATTCTGGTCCGCCGTTGCGGGAAGGTGAAGGGGGCCGGGTCGTGATGGCAGACTCCGCGTTGCGTCGTGGAGGCCACTGACGTCGGCCGCCGAGAGGGCCCGACCGGCGTTGAGGGAGAACTTCACTCCGAGCTCTTCCAAACTCAACGGGTTCTCCGGGCCGCCTCGGTTGGCGTTGACCCGGACTTCGAGCGTCGTTCCCCGGTGGGTCACGACTTGCAGGACCGCCGGGAACTGGTGCGGGAAGATCTCGGTGCACGCGTCGTCGGCGACACACGTGACTGTTGCCGCAAGGCGGAGTCGTTCCGGATCGGCGGCGTGTGCGTCGGTGAAGTCGTCGAGGTAGACGCCGAGCCCGCCTCCGCCGAGGAGGGCCGTGGCGACGGTGAACGGTCCGGAGAACTTCGCGTGATAGCCGGACTTCGGCCGGATCTTCTCGTTTCGTGGCTCGGCGATCGAGCGGAGGACGGGTGCCGGCAGACCCAATTCCATCGACGCGATGTCGCGTGGGTCGAGCCCGTGCACGGTTCGCATCGCGATCGCGGCATCGATGCCAGCGTGCGTGAAGTGATTGGAGGGATACGGCTTGTAGAACGTTCGGAGCAACTCCCACCGCTGGCCAAGCCCGCCAACGATCGCGTCGGCATCGTGCCAGGAGCGAGAAAGCGCCTCATAGAAGCCGAATCGGCCCTCGAACACCGTCGGCGGGCCGGTAATACCGGCTTCAGCCATCTGCGCGCTTATCACCGCGGCGTGCGCCGCCCAACCGCAGTGGACACGCTTGATCGTTCCGCCGGTGCGGTTGGCTTCGATGAGCCCAGCCCCCATCGAGCAGGCGATGGAAATGGCGTTGGCCACGCCTTCGGCATCCAGACCGAGCAGCAACGCGACCGCGGCCGCGCCCCCGATGGTCCCGCAGATGCTCGTGGCGTGGAGGCCGTGCTCGAAGAAGATCGAGTTGCGAATCGACGGGTCGTACGAGCCCATCCCGAGCCGGTTGCAGATCTCGTCGCCGACCGCAATCGCGATGAGCGTTTCGAGACCCGAGGAGCCCTGTGTGTCGGCCGCCGCGAGAACCGCGGGGACGACCGACGCGCTCGGATGCAGCACCGAAGGGAGGTGGGTGTCGTCGAAATCCAGCGAATGGGCCAAGGTGCCGTTCAGGAGAGCGGCGCTCGGCGCCGGAAGCCGGCTGGCGACCCCGATGGCCGACGACTCAGGCGTCCCTCCCCAGCCGATCACGAGACGGCGAACGGACTCCCACGGCTCCGGGCCGGTGCCTTCCCTGGTACCGAAAGCGGCATAGGCATTCCCCAGCGCATCGAGCAATCGACGCTGGGCATCGTCGACGACATGGCCAGGAATCCCGTGGTCACGCGACGTCACGGCGAAAGCTGCCAGCTGCTGGACCAGGGTCGCTCCACTCATGCGACGGACGCCCGGCTCATTGATCTGTCCACTTACTGAATCACCACAGCGAGGGGGCGGACCGGCGATCCTGTAGCTCCGACGAGCTTCAGCGGCGAAAGCACGAATAGGAACTCCGTGACGTCGTTCACAGCGAGTTCGTGGAGACGCATCGACTCGATGATGTTGATGCCACTCTCGACGAGCAGGACGCGATGCACGGGCAGGGTTCGGTGACCCTGCCCTGGCTGGATCTGCTCGAAGGCGATTGTCTCCGCACCCGCCATGGCCACGTGGCGCTCGGCGAGCCAGTTTCCGGCTGACTCGTCGGGACCCGGCGCGCCACTCGACTGTCCCTCGTACGCCGCCCTGTCCGACCAGAGCGTCGACCATCCGGTGCCGATCAGCACGGCGTCACCCGGCTTGATCTCGACGCGTCCCGCTTCCGCAGCGGCGTCGAGATCGTCGGCAGTGACGGCTTCCCCGGCGGAGAGCACGGGAACCCCTCGGAGCTTGGCGATGTCGAGGAACACGCCGCGTCCGACGAACGGTGGGATCTGATCGACGCTGTGCCTGCTGAAGCCCCTGTTGCTGGTGACGTCGGCCGCCGGGACCGCGTCGTAGAGCAAGCCGTCCTGGCTCACATGGCAGAGCGCGTCGATGTGGGTTCCGACGTGGCACCCGGTCACGATCATCTCGTTGGCCGCCGATCCCCCGTCGGGCCTTGTCACGTCGCCGTGACGTCGGACGAGTGCCATCTGGAAGGTCGGGTGGTTCGGCGACTGCGGCATCCCGCTCTCGAAGGGCTGGGCGAGGTCGTAGATCCTCGAACCGGCGAGCGTGTCCCAGACCGACGCCGTGCCGGACAGAGCTGGATCGACAGTGTTCATACGATTCCCTTCGCGACAAGCGCGGCAACATCGTCGGGCGTGAGACCCAACTCGTTGACGAGCACGTCGTTGTTGTCGGCGCCGATGGGGCGGCCTGTCCATTTGATCCGCCCGGGCGTGGCCGAGAGTCGGAACAGCACGTTCTGCATGCGCACCGGACCGAGTGTGGGGTCCTCGACGGTCGTCAGGGTCTCGAGGGCTTCGAACTGGGGGTCCTCGAACACGTCGGCGACGTTGTAGATCGGCGCGACGGCCGCCTCAGCTCGCTCGAACTCGGCGATCACGTCGGCCTGGTTCCGCCGCGCGACCCATGTGGCCACCATGGCGTCGAGCAGGTCGGCCCGTTTGGCCCGCTCGGCTCCCGACGAGAACCATGGCTCGTCGATGACCTCCGGATGGCCGACGAGCCGCATCACGCGTTCGGCGATCGTGTTCGCGCTGGTGGAGACGGCCACCCATTTGTCGTCGTTCGTGCGGTAGGTGTTGCGCGGTGCGTTGTTCACCGAACGATTTCCCGTCCGCGGCTGAACGATCCCGAGTTGGTCGTAGATGATCGGCTGCGCGCCGAGCACAGTGAGGATCGGCTCGATGATGGCGAGATCGATGACCTGTCCCTTCCCAATCCCGCCGGCGGAACGCTCGCGATCGCGTGCGAAGAGACACATCATCACGGCATTCGTTAAGGTAAGCGCGCTTATCCCGTCGGCGAGTCCGAACGGCGGCAGGGTGGGTGGCCCGTCCGGCTCTCCGGTGATCGACGCGAAACCGCTCATGGCCTCCGCGAGAGTGCCGAACCCGGCGCGATGCGCCATGGGGCCGAACTGTCCGAACCCGGTCACTCTCGCGATGACCAGACGCGGGTTGATGGCGTGGAGTACGTCCGGTCCGAGGCCCCATTTCTCGAGCGTGCCCGGCCGGAAATTCTCGACGACGACGTCGGCATCGACGACGAGCCGTTTGAAGATGTCGGCACCCTCGGGTGCTCCGAGGTACAGCGACAGGCATCGCTTGTTACGGGCAAGCTGCGCCCACCAGAGCGCAACCCCGTCCTTCGACGGTCCGTGCGTCCGGGCCGGGTCGCCGCGGGGGTGTTCGATCTTGAGCACCTCGGCGCCGAAGTCGCCCAGGATCGTGGCCATCAGCGGCCCCGCGAAGAGCGTCGCGAGGTCGAGCACCTTGATTCCCGCGAGTGCTTCGGGTCCCAGGTCAGGAAGCATGATCGAGTTGATCGGGTCGGCGGTCTCGTGCGGTCGGCTGTTTCGAATCAGGAGGCATCGGGGGGCGTGCTTTCCAACGACGTGGTGTGGAACCAGTCGGCCTCGAGGATGCGGGTGATCTGTTCGACGCCGACATCCGCGTCGAGGCCACTCGGGGGTGCGAAGACCACGGTGTCGACGCTCCCGCGATAGCGGCCGAGCTGGTCTCGACACGAGCGTGCTGTTCCGGCGATGCCCATCTGCTGCACCAGTTCCATCGGGATCGCCCGAACGGCGTCATCGAGTCGGCCTTCCCGTGCCAGAGCCATGGTGGGCCCCACGTCGAACCCCGCGGCGCGGGCGACGTCGGCGAGGTACGGGACACCGAGGTACATGCGCAAGCTCTCACGGAGGCGTTCCCATGCGACGTCGGCGTCGTCGTCGATCGAACATCGGAGCATCAGGATCCGTTCGGTGCGCTTGACCGCCATTGAACGGCGCTGTTCTCCCTGATCGACGGCCGGGACGAGGGAGTCGCGGAGACCATCGATCGTGTGGATGACGTTGAAGTAGACGCCATCGGCGATCTCGCCGGCGAGGCGGGCCATTCCGGAGCGAGTTGCCGCGAGCACGATCGGAACGGCCGACCGCAGGGCCGGGGCAGCCCGCCGGTAGCCGCGCACGGAGAAGCGCGTCCCGTCGTAGTCGACCGTGCTTCCTGTCGGGGCGCTGAGCGCGCGTCGGATCACCTCGACGTATTCGCGCATACGTTCCAATGGCTTCGACGGGTCGATGCCGTAGTGATCGCGATTCCAGTGGTCGGGCATGGTCCCGAG
>JANPDB010000959.1:0-6276 GCA_031431255.1 Acidimicrobiia bacterium
CTCAGTGGACGCGCATTGCGGTTCGGCCCAACGGGCTTCGAGCTCAATCCCAACCCCAGCTGTCTCGGCAGGCCGGACGACGCATTCGGACACACCGGCGCGGGCGGATCGTCACACGGAGCCTGGCCAGGCCTGCGGACCGGTTTCTCCTTTTCCACCAATGTGCTCCGTCCCGAGCCGAATGACGGTCGAGCAACGGCGCTCCTCAATGCCCTGCACGAGATCCTCACGGCAGGGTGAACGGATCAGCCGTGGAGCCGATGACGCCTGACTTCTACCGCTACGCCTGGCAGCCGCTCTCTCGCGCAGAACTCGGTGCCGACGCCTTCGTCACCGTCGGTTGGACCGACGGTGCGTCACTGCGCTGTTATGCCCTGTGGCTCGCCGAGAACACGCTCGGCCTCGGTATCGAACCGAAGACCCGCGAGGCGATGATCGACCCGGCTGACCTTCCCGACCCCTTCGCGCTCCGTTCGGTTTCGATCGGACCCGACGGTGAACTCGCAATGGATTGGCTGATCAACGGTTCGTCGCTGACGACCACGGCCCATCCGGGTTGGTTGCGCCACGTGGCCGAGGGTCGTCATCAGCCCCGGTCGTTTCTCCCCGTCGCCAAGACCTGGACGGCGACGACCTTCGACGTTCCGCCGACCGTCGATGGCACCAACATCCTCACCGACGACGCCGTGCTTCACGGCTGGCTATCGCAGCTGGCAACATGGGGACTCGCCCGCCTGGTGAACACGCCACCCGAAGAGGACTACCTCAGCGTGCTCAGTGAACGGATCGGGCCAATCCGGTCGTCGAACTTCGGCGAGGTGTTCGACGTGAAGGCCGATATCGATCCCAACTCCACCGCAAATACAGGTCTCAACCTTGGCCAACACACCGACCTTCCCACTCGAGAGACCCCGCCCGGCTTCCAGTTCCTGCACTGTCTGCAGAACAGCGTGCCGGGTGGCTTTTCCCGGATGACCGACGGTCGCGCCGTGGTCGAAGAACTCCGCACCAACCACCGCGAACACTACGAGGCACTCACCACGCTTCGGTGGGTCTTCTTCAATCGATCTCCTACCGAGGACCACCGCTGGAGCGGTCCGGTCGTCGACCATGTTGACGATGGCCACCCGCTTACTCTGCGCGCGTTCTATCCGGTCCGAGGGTTTCCCGACATGGCCGTCGACGATATTCCGCGCGCCTATGAAGCGATGCGGGTGTTCTCTCTCGTCGCGCATGACCCAAGGTTCCAGATCAGCACGCCGTTCTCGCCCGGCGATCTCGTGGGCTTCGACAATCGTCGGATTCTCCACGGGCGCGATGCGTTCGAACCCGGTGGTGGCCGACGACACCTGCGCGGCTGCTACATCGACCAGGACGACCTCTACTCGAGACTTCGGGTGCTTTCTCGCCAATCCGAGACCAACGCCTGAGCCGTTCGTCCGTCGAGTGGGCTGCGCTGCCGGAATTTCTCGTACCATCCCACCATGGCCGACAGTGTCCCGATCACGTGTTCCATCGGGTCCGAGGTGACAGGCCTCGACCTGAACCGACTCGACGCGTCCGCAATGGAGGACCTGTACCGGTTGCTGTTGGATCGGGGAGTCCTCGTGTTCAGAAACCAGGAACTCACCCACGAGGCGCACGTTGCGCTGGCCCAGTCGTTCGGTCCGCTCACCGAACTCCATCCGATGTATCCCCACGTGGAGGGCTTCCCGATCACGCGCATCCGGACCGATCCCGCGCATCCACCGGAGAACGAGGTCTGGCACAGCGATCTTTCCTGCCATGTCAATCCGCCTTTCGTTTCCGTCTTGCGCGACGCCGTCCTACCTCCGGTCGGAGGCGACACGCTTTGGGCCGACCTCCGGGCTGTGTACGACTCGCTGCCCGATGCGCTGATCGGAGAACTCCGCGACGCCCAGGCCGAGCACACCCTCGCGCAAGGATTTCGATTCGTCGCCGATTTCGGCCAGAACGACCGCGCCGAAGCTCTCACGGCGGCGACGAACACCAGGGCAGACCAGACCCGGGCGGTGCATCGACTGTTCAAGAGGCACCCCGGTTCGGGCCGCAACGTGGTGTACGTGAACGAGTCCTTCACGACTCGGATCCTCAACCTTGATCCCGAACGATCAGCGTCAGTTCTTGCTGATCTCTTTGCCGCCGTTCGAAACCCTCGCTTCCAGGTTCGGATCCGTTGGTCCCCTGGAACGGTTGTCATCTGGGACAACTGGGCCACCCAACATTTCGCCGTGGGCGACTTCTTTCCCCACCATGAGCGAGAGGTACAGCGCGTGACCGTGGCATCCAACGCACGCTCAGGTCCGTTCCTCTAGCGAGGCCGACCGAGCGACCTGGAGAGTCCTTGTGTATTGTCAGCCCGACCGGGGTCCAGAGGACCGCCTTCCACACAAGGGGAACACATGGATAGCAACGACACTGTCGAGAGCGAAACGTCGGGCATCAGTCGCCGACAATTCATCAAGGGTGTTGGCCTGGTCACCGTATCCACGAGCTTGATCGCCGGGCTGCCACTCACGTCGGTGGGCGCGGCCACGAAGAAGGCCAAGAAGGGCGGCACCCTTCGCATCGGTGTTGTCGGTTCCACCAACGACATCATCGATGGTCAGGCCATCGTGGCCAAGGCCGATCAGGCTCGCCTGGTGACGGGCTGGGAAACGCTGATGACCTTCGACGGGAACTTCACGCCGCAGCTCAACTACGGCCTTGCCCAGAGCGTGACGGTGAACAGCACCACCAACGCGGTCGTGAAGCTTCGCAAGGGCCTCAAGTTCTCGAATGGCAAGCCGGTCACCGCAGACGACGTCGTCTACTCGTGGCAGCGTCTCCTCGATCCCAAGCTGGCGTTGCCGACGTTCAAAGCCGCGACCCAGTTCTTCGACCCCACCATGATCAAGAAGATCGATGCGCTCACGGTCGAGTTCACCTTGAAGAAGCCCACCATCGACTTCGAATCCACGCTGGCCGCCTATGTCAACTCCGTTGTGCCGGTCGGCTACACCCGGGAAGGGCCCCAGATAGGCACAGGCCCGTACAAGCTCAAGAGCTTCACGCCGGGCCGCGAGAGCACACATGTTCGCAACCCGTACTACTGGCGCAAGGGCAAGCCCGTTTTCGACACCGTCATCATCCAGGATTTCGGCGACAAAGCAGCGCTGGTCAATGCACTCCTGTCGGGCCAGATCGATGCGGCCGTCGACATTCCGCTCACGGCGATTCCGCAGGTTCAATCCAATCCGGCATTGACGATCAATGAGGTGAACGGCGGCGGCTGGCTGTGCATCACCATGCAGACCGACGTCAAGCCCTTCGATGACGTCCGTGTGCGTCAAGCTCTCCGACTGATCATTGACCGCCAGGAGATCCTCGCCCGGGCATTGGGCGGACACGGCGAAATCGCCAACGACCTGTTCGGCAGGGTCGACCCGCTCTATAACGTGAACAAGTTCCCGCAGCGCGCCCAGGACATTGCCAAAGCAGTTGCCCTGCTCAAAGAGGCAGGCTTCACCAAGGAGAAGCCACTCGAGTTCGACCTTGCCGCTCCCGACGACACCGGCGGTCTCATCCCGTTGGTCCAGGCCTTCGCCGAGCATGCCAAGAAGACCGACGGTGTCGTGAAGGTGAACGCCAAGGCAATGGATGCCACCTACTGGGACACCACGTATGCAAAGGTCGGGATCTTCACGTCGTTCTGGTCACCGCGTGGCTACCTGCAGCAGATTGCTGCTGGGGCTGGCTACGGCGAGACGAACCTCGAGAAGACGAACAAGGCCTACAACGACCTCTACGTGCAGGCGTCAGGCGAACCCGATCTGGCCAAGCGCACCGCCCTTGCCAAGCAAATGCAGAAAATCGAATACGAAGAGGGCGGGTTCATCATTCCGGCCTTCAACGCATTCGCCGATGCCTACGTTTCGAAGCTCCAGGGTGTCGTCAAGGGCCGCACTTCGTCGTTGAACATGGACTTCTACGGTCGAGGGTTCCAGGAGTTCTCGTTCTAGACCCGGGTCCTGTCTTGTGAGGTGGGCAGTTGACCGGAAACGGTCAGCTGCCCACGCTCGCGTCTGCTGTGTTCCTGCGTCCACTCATCTGAACGCCTTGATCGAAAGCCTCGTCTGGTGAGACTCCCGCTGGTGAAGTTCGTTGTCCGCCGCCTCTTTCTCGGCGTCGCCACGTTGTTTGTCGTCTCCGTGCTCATCTTCGTGCTCACGAAAGCGATGCGTGGCGACACTGCGTCGATCGTGCTCGGTCGTGAGGCCACGCCTGAGGCGCTGAAGGAGCTGCGCTCCGACTTTGGCCTCGACCGACCGGTCCTCACGCAGTACACCAACTGGATCGGTGGCGTCGTCACCGGCGACCTCGGCAAATCGTTTACCACTAGGGCTTCAGTGTGGGAGGCCCTCTCGCCACGGGTCAGCTCCTCGTTGTTCCTCCTCTTGTGCGCGGGTCTCGTGTCGATACCGCTCTCGCTGGCCGTCGGGTCCTATGCGGCACTGCGCCGTGACCGGCGATTCGACTCTTGGTCGTCGTTCGTCCTGCTCGCTGTCGCGGCGCTGCCCGAGTTCATCGTCGGCACGTTCCTGGTGATCGTCTTTGCCACCGTGGTGACCAAGCTGCTGCCCGCCACGTTCTACCTTTCACCCGATCAACCCCCGTGGGGCAACATGAAGGGCATCATCCTTCCGGTGGTGACGCTCTCGATCTCGGTCCTCCCCTATGTCGCCCGGGTCACGAGAGCAGCGGTGGTCGAGGTGTTGGAAAGCGACTACGTCGAGATGGCCCGATTGAAGGGCATGCCGGAACGCACCGTGCTGTGGCGTCACGCACTGCCGAATGCAATCGGCCCGATCTTCCAGGTGATCGCCCTGAACCTCGCGTACCTGGCCGGCGGGGTGATCGTGGTCGAGTGGCTGTTCAACTACCCGGGGATAGGGAGCGCGCTCAACGACGCCGTACGCGCCCGCGACCTCCCGGTGGTGCAGTTTCTCGCGCTCTCGATCGCCGCGGTCTACATCGTCACCAATCTGCTGGCCGACATCGGTACGGTGCTGGCCACGCCCCGTCTGCGCACCAGGCTCACATGAGCACGGTCGACGCGCTCGCCTCCTCCGCCCCCGGCCAGCCCGTGAAACGGCCGGCGTCGGTGCTGCGCCAGGCGTTACGGTTGCGACGTACCCAGATAGGGCTCGCGATCATGGTCTTGCTGATGTTGCTCGCGGTGTTCGGTCGCTACTTCGCTCCGTTCAGTCAGGTCGAAGTCGTTGGCGACGGTCTTCCCAACGTGCGCAACGTTCCCGGCACACTGTTCGGCAGCGACTACTTCGGCTCCGACGTCTGGAGTCGGTTCCTCTACGGCGGTCGGCCGATCCTGATCCAGGCGTTCTTCGCGACGTTGTTGGGCGTCGGATTGGGCAGCTTCCTCGGCATGCTTGCCGCGTATCGACGCGGCAGGTTCGACGAGATTCTCATGCGTTCCCTCGACGTGCTGTTGTCGTTCCCGCAGCTGCTGCTCTCGCTCGTGGTGATCGCGATGTTCAGCCCTTCGGCGCTCGTGGTCATCTTGACGGTCGGCTTCACCACCATGCCCCGCGTCGCTCGTGTTGTGCGCGGAGCGGCGTTGCAAGTGACCGAGCGCGATTTCGTCGCGGCCGCCGACGCACTCGGTGAATCGCGTCTACGCGTGCTGTTCTCCGAAATCCTGCCCAACGTGAGTGCGTCGCTTCTCGTCGAGGCCAATCTACGCCTCACCTACTCGATCGGTCTTATCGCCTCGCTGGGCTTTCTCGGGTTCACGCCTGACCTCAGTGCCGCGAGCTGGGGTGTGATGATCCAGCAGAACCGAAGCGCGCTTACATTCCAACCCTGGGGCGTGCTGTTACCGGTGTTCGCGATTGCGCTGCTCACCATCGGCACAGGATTTTTCGCCGACGGTATCGGAAGAACCGTTGCCGGCATCGACCGCGGAAAGGCCGAAGTATGAGCGCCGAAATCGTGGAGACAGCTTCAGCGCCCGCAGCGAAGGGCGGCCTCGTCATCAATGGACTGCGGCTCGAGGTGGAGTTCAGCGGGCACGACATTGTCGACGAGGTCCACCTGACCGTTCCGGGCGGCCGAATTCTCGGCCTTGTCGGAGAGTCAGGTTCGGGGAAGACGACCGTCGGCCTCGCGGTGCTCGCCCACGCACGTCGCGGTGTTCGTATCGCCGGCGGACAGATCACCTGCGACGGCATCGATGTTCTGTCGTTGAATGCCGAG
>JANPDB010000960.1:0-2482 GCA_031431255.1 Acidimicrobiia bacterium
GAACTACGGCGTCGTCGACAGGCCCGATGCCTCACGTGCGGGGCCACCGGTCGACCGCGACACGTGGGCTGAAAGCGCGGCCGATCACGGTTCGGGCAGGGAGCGGATCGCATCGAAGCCCGCCGAGGATCACCGGGGCGACCCGACCCGGTTGGCGTCCCGAATCCATCGTCACCTACGGCGACTTCTGCACTGGCGATCGTCCGAGGATCTTGAGGAGTCGGTCGGGGTAGGACGTGTAGATACCGTCGACCCCGAGATCGACCAGACGCCGGAGAGATTTCGTGTCGTTGACCACCCACGTCAGGATCGCGACGTCGTGCTTGTGGGCCCAGTCGAGCGACGCTTTGTCGACGAGCGTCCGACCGCCCATGCGATACGGCGGCTGGTCGACGGAGACTGCGGGGATGAAGTTGGCGTTGTTGCTGGCCCGGGCGTTCTGCGACGCATACACGTCGACCATGGTGGCGCTCGTCCGAACCCCGGGGCACCGTGTACGGAACCGCAGGATCTGCTCATCGCTGTTCGATCCGACGAACACGTCATTCGTGCGCCCGAATCTGGTGAGCAACGAGCACAGGGGCGCGTTCATCTCGGTCGACTCGTCCTTCAGATCGAGTGAGAGCAGCGCTTTGGGGAAGCGCGCCAGGATCGACTCGAGCGACGGAATGGTGATGCCCTTGTTGCGGAACGGGTTGGCATTCCCCTTCGTGAACGACCATCCAGCGTCGAGCTTCGTGAGTTCGGCGAACGTCGACGCCTTGACCGTGCGGGCCTGGCCGGTGATCCGGGTGGTGGTCGGATCGTGGAACGCGATCAGCACACCGTCTCGGCTCTTGCGCACGTCCACGTCGATCACGTCGGCACCCATGGCCATGGTCTTCTCGTACGCGAGCATCGTGTTCTCGGGGAAGAGGCCGTCGCCTCCACCGTGAGGGATGACGAGCGTGCGACCGGTTCGAAACGGGTTCGGAGCGGGCGTCGACGCCTTGGCTGCTTTCGCAGCACCTCCCGATGGGGCAGCGAGAACGATGGCCACGCTGAACGCCGCAGCAAGTACTCGACTGGTGGGCTTCGTCGCCACCCGGCCACTGTACGAGCCCAACATGAGAGTTCCACCACAATGGATCCATGACCGCTGCGCTCCCCCGCACCATCGACTGGTTGGGTGACCACGCCGTCATCATCGATCAGACCCGACTCCCGGGTGCTCTGGTGCTCACCCGGATCGACACCGTCGACACGATGATCGACGCCATCAAGCGCCTCGCCGTGCGAGGGGCTCCGGCCATCGGTGTGGCCGGGGCACTCGGCGTGGCGATCGCCAGCCTTGCCGCCGACGCTCGGGGCGACGCCGACCGTTCCCGCGTGCACGCCGACGCCGATGCTCTTGCGGTCGCCCGGCCCACGGCGGTGAACCTCTCGTGGGCTGTTGCGCGCATGAGACCGGCCATCGATGCCGGCTCGGCCGCCGTCGTGGCCGCGGCAGCGGAGATCCTCGAAGAGGACGTCCGAACGCAGGAGGCTCTCGGCCGACGCGGTGCCGCCTTCGTCACGGAGCTGACCGGATTGGAAAAGGTTCGCGTGCACACACACTGCAACGCCGGCGGGTTGGCGTGTGTGAGTTGGGGTACTGCGCTGGGGATCGTACGCGCGCTTCACGAATCGGGGCGGCTCGAATCGGTGATGGCTGACGAGACCCGACCTCTCCTGCAGGGAGCCCGGCTCACGGCCTATGAGCTCGCCGCCATGGGAATTGACTACCGGATCACGCTCGACAGCGCGGGCGCATCAGCCATCAGGCTCGGCCTCGTCGACTGCGTGATCATCGGAGCCGACCGGGTCGCCGCCAACGGCGACGTGTGCAACAAGATCGGCTCCTACCCCCTTGCGCTCGCAGCGGCGCGAGCGGGGATCCCATTCATCGTGGCCGCGCCGGAATCGACCCTCGACGCGGCCACGCCGGACGGGAACTCGATCGAGATCGAAGAGCGCGCTGCCGACGAAGTGTTGTCCTATGCGGGCATACGAACTGCCCCCGACGGGGCACGCGCATGGAACCCGGCCTTCGACGTGACACCTGCCGACCTCGTGACGGCGATCATCACGGAGCGCCGCATCATTCAACCGGCGAAGGGCGACCAAGTCGCATAGCCCTTCAGGGCAACACGCGTTCAGGCTCGTGGGGCCGTCGTTGCATCGGAGACACGGTCATCTGTCGTCCTCAGGCTGCCAGCGGTATCGCACGTCGGGTTGTTGCTCCTGGTTGTCGCCGTCGGTGTACCCAACCGCCACGAATCGGTGCGCTTCATAGAACGCCCGTGCCCGGGCGTTCTCCTGGAAGGTCCAAAGATCGCAGCCGCCGGGGAGTCGTTCGCGTGCCGTGGCTAGCAGAGACGAACCAATGCCTCGGCCGACCCAGGCCGGGTCGACGTAGAGGTGTTCGATCCATCCCGGCTTCGTGGCGACGTAGCCGATCACC
>JANPDB010000961.1:0-3766 GCA_031431255.1 Acidimicrobiia bacterium
TTCCGCTCGAGGGGTTCAGCGTCCATGCCGATCAGGCCGAGCTCGTCGAATGGTTGGCCACAGCCCCCGGCCCGCCGCGAACCTGCTTCGTCGTCCACGGTGAACCCGCCGCCTCTGCCGCGCTGGCCGACGCGATCCACGACCGTCTCGGATGGCGGGCGATCGTTCCGAGCGACGACGAGCTCGTACTGCTGGGTCGGCGCCCGTCGAATCCCGAAGGAGTCTCACCGTGACCGTCGTGACGAACATTGACCGGGCGGCGACCATCGCCTCGATGAAGCGGCTCTTCGAGCCGGAGTCGATCGCGGTGATCGGCGCGGGGGAGCACCCAGGAACGCCTGGGCATCAACTCGTTGCCAACCTCGTCCGCTCCGACTTCCGTGGGCCGGTCCTGCCGGTAAACCCGCACGCTGAGTACGTGTGCGGTCTTCCGGCGGTTCCCGCCATCGCTGATGCGCCTTATCCGGTGGACCTCGCCGTGATCGTCGTCCCTGCCGATGCGGTGGAGCACGCCGTCGCGGAGTGCGCTGCCGCGGGCGTCGGTGCGCTCGTCATCCTCTCCGCCGGATTTGCCGAGGTGGGCGCGGAGGGCGCCGAGCGTCAGCGTCGGGTGGTCGCACTCGCCCGCAGCGCGGGGATGCGCATCGTCGGTCCGAACTGTCTCGGCATCGCCAACATGGCGCCGGACATCCGGATGAACGCCACGTTCGCGTCCGCTGAACTCCCGGCCGGCTCGGTCGCCGTCATGACGCAATCAGGAGCCATCGGCATCGCGGTGGTCGACGGACTGCGGGCGCGGGGACTCGGCGTGTCGTCGTTCGCGTCGGTCGGAAACAAGGCCGATGTGAGCGGCAACGATTTGCTCACCTACTGGGAGCAGGACCCGGCCACGCGTCAGATCGTGCTGTACCTGGAGTCCTTCGGCAACCCTCGCGCCTTTGCTCGCATCGCCCCACAGACGGCCCTCTCGAAGCCTGTCTTGGCGATCAAGTCCGGACGGAGTGAGGTCGCTGCCGGCGCGGCTACCTCACACACCGCGGCCCTGGCCCTGCCCGATGACACCGTCAGCGCCCTGCTGCGACAGTCCGGCGTGCTGCGTGTCGACGACGTCGAGGAGTTGCTCGACCTCTGCGTCGCGCTGAACTCGCAGCCGCTGCCAAGGGGCCGCAACGTCGCCATCGTCACGAACGCCGGCGGTCCCGGGGTGCTCGCGTCGGATGCCTGCGTGAGCGCAGGTCTGACGCCTTCGTCGTTCAGTGCCGGGACCCTCGCGGCTCTCGAGGCGGCGCTCGGGAGATCGACGCAACGACAGCCCGGGGAACGCGGTCCGCTCGACCTTCGGGCCGATGCTTCGCCCCAGGCGATGACGACGGTGCTCGAAGCGGTCATCGACGATCCGGGCACCGACGCCGTGCTGGTCGTCTTTGCCGATGTCTCCGGGGCCGACGCCGCACCGTTCGTCGAGGCCATCGAGCGCGTGCAATCGACGAAGCCGGGCAAGCCGGTGCTGTGCACGTTCGTCCCGGCGTCCAACATGAAACTGGCGCCATCGCTGGCCACGTTCTCGTATCCGGAACGGGCCGTCCGGACGCTGGCCCGCCTGGTCGAGCGAACGGAGTGGCTGGCGGAGTACCCGGACGCACACCACGAGCCCCGCATCGGCGACCCGGAGCCGATCCGACGCCTCGTGGAATCGTGCATGGAGGCATCGCCTGCTGGTGGTTGGTTGGCCGCTGCTGACGCGTTCCGGTTGGTCGAGTTGGCGGGTATCGACGTTGTCGCCCCTCGTCGCGCCGACACCGCGGATGCCGCATGTGACGCCGCGAAGGCGATCGGGTATCCAGTGGCGCTCAAAGTTGCGGCTCCCGACATCACCCACAAGAGCGACCAGGGCGGGGTCAAGCTCGATCTGGACAGCGAATACGAGGTTGCTTCCACCTTCGAAGCGATGCGCCGGCACTTCGGCGCGGCGATGGGCGGGGTGCTCGTGCAGGCGCAAACCTCTCCCGGGTTGGAGTTGCTCGTCGGCATCGTGAGCCATCGCGAGCTCGGGCCGGTCGTTGTCGTGGGGGAGGGAGGTCGGCTGGCCGAGATCCGCCACGACCGAGCCGTCCGGATGCCACCGCTGCATCATGACGAAGCGTTGCGACAACTCCGGTCGCTGCGTATAGCTCCGCTCCTCGACGGCTTTCGCGGCAGCCCCGCAGTCGACGCCGAGCTGATCGCCGACGTCCTCGTCCGGCTGGGTGAGCTCGCCGAGCTCGTCCCGGAGGTGGTGACGCTCGACATCAATCCGCTGATCGTCACCCCGCGTGGGGTCTGTGCCGTTGACGTGAAAGTCCGGCTCCGGGAGTCGTCGGCCGGCTCGCCACCGCCGCACCCTTGACTCCCTCCGATGACCCATGCACCGTCGTCTTGACGACCCCACCCCTTCCACCACCGACCGAGGAGGTCGACCATGGATCTCAACCGCTACCGAACACAGCTGACCAACGACAGGGAACGGCTCCTCAACGCCCAAAAGGTGCTCGAAGACGAGCAGGGCACGTCCGTCGACGGGCGGCGGACGATCGACGACAACGACGCGCTACCCCAGGATCCTGCGGAGATCGGCGAGCAGTTCTCGGGCCGTCGTGAGGTGCTCGACGAGCTCGACCATCTCGACGCCGAACTCGCCTCGGTCACGGCTGCGCTCGCTCGGCTCGACGCCGGCACGTACGGTCGGTGCATGGACTGCGGACAGCCCATCGACGAGGAGCGTCTCGTCGCCCGGCCGACGGCGCGAAGGTGCACCGCCGATCAGCGGCGCTTCGAGGCCGGGAGCACGGGACTCTCCAGGCGCTGAGGCGATCATCACGGCGTGGACGAGGGCTGAACGGGCAACCGACTCGTGACCATCGACCCTCGCCTGACGCAGGGCGTTCGAGCACCGTAGGGGCGTGGCCGCTGTGGTCACTCGCAGGAGGAGCGCAGAAATGGCAGCCGTCGAGTTCGTTCATGTCACCAAGAAGTTCGAGAACGGATTCGTCGCCGTCGACGACTTCTCCCTGAACCTGCTGGACGGAGAGCTCATGGTACTCGTCGGGCCTTCCGGCTGTGGAAAGTCGACGGCTCTGCGCATCCTGGCCGGCTTGGAGGACCCGACGCAGGGCGAAGTTCGCATCGACGGTCGCGATGTCAGCTCGAGGCCACCGCAGGCGAGGGACATCGCCATGGTGTTCCAGAGCTATGCGCTGTATCCGCATATGACGGTTCGGGAGAACATCGAGTTCGGACTCAAGCTCCACCACCTGAGCGACGAGGAGGTGCACCGCCGGCTTGGGCTGGCCTCGGAACTCCTCGGTCTCGACGAGTTCCTCGACCGCCGTCCCAAGGCGCTCTCGGGCGGTCAGCGGCAGCGCGTGGCCATGGGTCGGGCGATCGTCCGCGAGCCGAAGGTGTTCTTGATGGACGAGCCGCTGTCGAACCTCGACGCCAAGCTCCGCGTGCACATGCGCAGCGAGATCCTCCGGCTCCAGCGTCGGTTGAAGACCACGATGCTCTACGTCACCCATGACCAGGTGGAGGCCATGACGATGGGAACGCGTGTGGCCGTGATGCGAGACGGCGCTCTGCTCCAGGTGGGAACCCCGAAGGAGATCTACAACCGGCCGTTGAACGCGTTCATCGCCGGCTTCATCGGCTCGCCGTCGATGAACCTTGCCGAAGCGACGCTCGACCGGGACTCCGATGGACGTACGTGGCTGCATCTCGGTGATCAGCAGCT
>JANPDB010000962.1:0-1918 GCA_031431255.1 Acidimicrobiia bacterium
GAGCGAGACCTCCGACTTCGGCACCAGGAACAGCTTTGCACCTGCGGCCTTCACGGCGAGGGTTTTCTGTTTCACGCCGCCGACCTCACCGACCGAGCCGTCTCCTTCGATGGTGCCCGTCACCGCGACCTTCTGCCCGCCGGTGAGCTCGCCCGGTGTCAAACGATCGAGCAGGGCAATCGTCATGGCCAGCCCCGCGGAGGGTCCGCCGATCCGGTCGGTGTTGATCTTCACGGTGAACGGAGGGCGGCACGGGTCCTTCGTCTCGGCAGTGAGCTCCACCCCGAACACCGGCCGCGACACCCCCACGACCTTCTTCGTGGGCGTTGCGAGGGTCAGGCTGCTCAAGCCCCGACGCACCGTCACATCCACGGTGTCTCCCGGCTTGACACCTACCAGGGCGGCCGCGATGTCCGTCTGCAGACAGATGGGCGCGCCGTTCACCACCGTGATCACATCGCCGGCCCGCAACACCCGGAAGGCCGGGAAACTCTTGTCGACGCCTGCCAACTCGGCCCCTCCCCCGCTGACCTTGATGCCCAGCTTGCGGGCAGCGACAACTTCGGAGATCTGTTTCGACCCCTCCATTTGGGCCGTGCTCACGCGCCGCGATTCCTTCCGCGACTGATCGCCGTAAACCTCCGAACGCTTCGGTGCGTCCTGTTCGCCGGAGATCCACGCAGCCAGGAGTTGGATCGGGGCCGGACGTTCGATGACGCCCACGGTGGCCCAGAACGTCTCGCCCTTCGGGGCGAAGGTCCGTGCACCGCTGATGTCGAGCCGCCGGTCGACGGAATCCGCCGTGCCCGGCTTGACGATGACGTACGAATCGATTCTCACCAGTCCGATGCCGACCCACGCAGCACTGATGACCAACGCGATCGTCAATCGCCGGCGGTTCTGCCGCCGGCGGAAACGTTCGTGCTCCTCGTCCAGGCCGAGTAGCTGGACCATGGGCGACTCTTCTTTGTGACGCCGAGGGCGTCTGAACCGCATCACGACTGACGACCGGTTGACCGAGAGCGGTGCCTGAGCGGCCAGGTCCCGCCTTCCTCACCAGACAGCATCCTTCGAGCCTGCCACTGTGTGGAGGCGTACCGTGTCGTCGGCGGCTCATCCGCCGTCGGCGTACCGTGGCTGAGATGAGTTCGCCGCCCGCTTCACCCCAAACAGACGCGGCCGGCCGCAGGACTGCCGTTGTCGTCGCCGGGCACAGCGGGGATTCGGAAACCGTACGTGCACATATTGACGATGTGGACCCGACTGTCCGGAGCAGTGCCATAAGCGCGCTGGTGCGCCTCGGGGAACTTGGTGACGCCGACCTTCTCGCGGCACTCGACGACGGCGGGACCGCGCGCCGCGCGATCGAGTTGAGCGCGCACCACGGATCCGGCGCGACGACGATCGACGACCGACTCCGCGCGTTCGTCGCCGGAGCGGACACCGACCTCGCCGAAGTCGCCGCGTGGGCGCTCGGCGAGCGGTGGCAGGAACGCGGCGACGAACCCGGGAGCGAGGCCGTGCTCGGTGCAGTCGAGTGGGCGGCGCGGCGTCACGACGATGCTCTGGTTCGTGAGGCGGCGGTCGCTGCACTCGGGGCAATCGGCGCGACCGGTTCGATCCCGGTGATCATCGATGCGATGAACGACAAAGCGACCGTTCGTCGGCGAGCGGTGATCGCCCTGGCGCCCTTCGACGGGCCGGAGGTCGAGGCCGCGCTCGTCTCCGCGCTTGGCGATCGTGACTGGCAGGTCCGTCAAGCGGCGGAAGACCTGTCGATCGCGGGCCGAACCGAGGACGATGCCACCTGAGCGGAATCGTCCGGGTGCTGATGCGGCAGAACACCTCTGTGAGTATCGGTGTGCGGTGAGGGTTGCCGTGGTGGGCTTGGTTTGGTGCACGTTCGTTCTGACTCCAA
>JANPDB010000963.1:0-4141 GCA_031431255.1 Acidimicrobiia bacterium
GTCGGTCACGACCCAAGGGATGACGGAATCGGAGATGCCCCTCATCGCCGGGCTGCTCGGAGAGGCGCTCAGACGCCGAGACGACGCCGATGCGATTGCCGGCATCCGCCACGAAGTGGCAGAACTCTGCCGGAAGTTCCCGATCTACTGATCGTTGCCGGGGGTTCGGGCACGCGTGCTCGACCAACGATCCACGACAGACATCTCGACCCAGTCAGCCACGACGGAACCCGGTGCTCGGCTACCTCACGATCGGAACGATTGCGGCGATCGTCACCGCGGCAGTGCTGCCACTGGTGATTCGTCTCGGCTACCGCTACGAGATCCTCGCCTACCCCGACGGGGAGCGGCGGCTCCACGATCGAGCCGTTCCCCAGGTCGGCGGAATTGCCATGCTGATCGGTGTCATCGCGGGGTTCCTGGTTGCTTCGCGCGCGGATCAGTTCCGCGAAGTCTTCGCATCGTCTTCGGAGCCTGTCGGCGTGATCGTCGGGGCGGTGGTGATCACCGCGATCGGGTTCCTCGATGATCGACTCGATCTCTCCCCACCGGCGAAGATGGCCGGGATGGTGCTGGCAGGAAGCGCTCTCTACGCGCTCGGAGTCACCCTCGATCAGGTGCAGGTGCCCTTCCTCGGGGCGATCCAGATCTCCCCGGACTTCACTGCGCTCGTGACCGTCATCTGGCTCGTCGGCATGTGCAATGCGATCAACCTCATTGACGGCCTCGACGGCCTTGCCGCCGGAATCGTGGCTATTGCCTCGGTGGCGTTCTTCCTGTATTCGACGAGGTTGTTCGATGCCGGTTCGATCGACGGTTCGAACCTCGGCCCGCTCGTCGCAGTTGTCGCCGGGGGAGTGTGCGTCGGGTTCCTTCCCTACAACTTCAGTCCGGCGAGGGTGTTCATGGGCGATGGTGGGGCACTGCTCCTCGGCCTTCTCCTCGCCGTGTCCACCTCCGTCGTCGGTGGGCGTTCCGTGCCGGGTATCCCGATCCCGAACCAGACCTATTTCTTCCTCGCTCCGCTGTTCATCCCGCTCCTCATCCTCGTGGTGCCGATCGCCGACACGGCGCGTCTGCTCGTCACCCGGACCGTCCGCCGTTCCGGCTTCTCGACGGCCGATCGAGAGCACATCCACTACCGTCTCGTTGAATTGGGTCATGGGCCGCGTCGCACGGTGCTGATTCTTTGGTCGCTCACCACGATCGCCTCCGGGTTCGTGCTCGCGCCCATGTTCTCGTCGGGCCGCTGGCCGCTGGTGCCCCTCGTCGTCCTGCTCCTCGCGACCATTGCGTTCGCGCTGCTC
Source organism: Acidimicrobiia bacterium (assembly GCA_031431255.1). GTDB lineage: Bacteria > Actinomycetota > Acidimicrobiia > Acidimicrobiales > JANYDT01 > JANLQX01. The sequence goes on from JANPDB010000963.1 coordinate 1,308, forward strand.
CATCCGGATCTCCGGGCGGAGCGACGCAACCGACGGGCGACCTCCACGGCGCCGGGCTCGGTGTTCGACGACCCCGGGTCCGTCTGACTGCTTCCGTGCATCGATTTCGCGGGCGCGTCGAGACGCCGTAGGCGGCGTGATGGATCGACGGTGGCCGAGTCCGGTGATCCCGTTGCACCGAGTCGGCAGCTGCGGATCGGTACGTGATGCGCTCGACTTCATGAGCACGTCGAATGCACACCCGGGACGTTGGCGGATCGGCGCGAAGCCGTTGCATCTGTTCGAATTGTCTCGTCAGTTCGAGTTGTGCGCGCAGGAGATCGATGCAGCGGCCCGACGATGCGCGACATCTGCGCACCTTGCTCCGGTTGCACCCTTGCGGCTGGCGGGACGGGCGTCCGCCATGGGCGAGGGTGTTCGCGAGGTCGGCCGTGCACTTGATGCCGCCGACCTCTCCCGACGCTTGACGCAGGTCTCGTCGACCCTGCGCGCGTCGATGCGGAGTCGTGGCCTCGTCGCTCCATCGCACGAGGCACGCGAACTCGGCGTCGGTGGTGCAAGCCGGTTCCTGCGGATCGACGCCAAGGGCCACGGTGCTGTGGTCGAGGTGTTCGGTGACCTCCTCCGGGCGGAGCACGTTGCGGTGATCGTGCCGGGAATGACGAATTCGCTGCACGACTACGGCGGGAATGCCCGGGTGAAAGGTCTCGACCTTGCTGCCGCCATGCGGGCTCGGAACCCGGACGTCGCCGTTGTGTCCTGGCTCGGCTACCGCACGCCGGACTTGAGCGTCCGAGGCTTGCTCGAAGGAGCTGCGTCGGGTCGGGCGACCGTCGGCGCCGATGCACTCGTGGCCGATCTCGAGGTGATCCGTCGGATGGCACCCGGCTCGCACATCACGATCGTCGGGCACAGCTACGGATCGGTGGTCGTGGGCGAGGCGTTGAAATCGCAAGCACTCGGTGCCCGTGTCGCGGCGCTGCGGATCGGCGATGTCGCGGTGGTCGGAAGCCCCGGCATGAACGTGTCGACGCGAGAGCAGCTCGGACACCAGGAGATCGACGTCTGGGCGGCAAAGGTGCGCGGCATCGACCCTGGCCATCTATCGCTGACGCTGAAGTTTCGGTGGCGGGCGTTGGTCCCGCGGCGCGTCCCATTGCCCTTGCCACTGCCCTTCACCGGTCCGCCGGTCGGTGTGTCGGTCGACTTCGGGCCGCCGAAGCCTCGCGACATCGTTCCGTTCGCGCCGGTGCACGGTCGAGACCCCGCGTCGAGACGCTTTGGTGCCCGGCCGTTCTCCGCGGCCGGAGCGACGGACCACGGGAGCTACTTCCTGCCGGGAACGGAATCGCTGGCCAACCTCGCCCGGATCGCCACCGACGACGAACCGCCTGGTGACTCGAAAGGCGACCCGGGCGACCCGGTAGCCCCGAGGCGGGTTCGGTGAAGAAAGGCGCGAAGCGAGTTGCGAAGGGCCAGGGTCGCCAGTAACCTTGTGATTCGATTCACAAGCGACTTGGCGAAACGTAGGTGTCGCCTCCACACTTGTGGCTCGCTGCACGCCCCTCCCGCCCCCGAATGAACGCTCCCTGATGCTCGAACGCGACTTCCGACGCAAGCTCTACTCCGGCTACGCCGATGGCATGACGCGCGCGTTCGAACTCGTCGTCGCGCCACTGGTCTTCGGTCTCTTGGGTTTCGGCCTTGACCGCATCTTCGAAACCACGCCGCTCTTCACCATCATCGCCGTGGTCGTTTCGTTCGCCGGTACCGGCGTGAAGCTCTGGTACGGCTACGACCTCGAGATGCGCCGACATGACGAGAACTCGGCGTGGTCCACGCGGCCGCGTGACCCCAGCACCGGAGCCGGATCGTGATGGCCTCGAACTCTGTTCCGGCGAACGCCATGCTCAGTCCGGCCGGCGGGCACGGCGTCGAGCTCAGCGTCGCCAGGGACATCGCCAAGCGGGCCGCTTTCGTCGCCCCGGTGATCCTGCTGCTCGGCTTCATGGGATGGGGTTTTGCCGGGGTTTCCTCGGTGGCCTTCGGACTTGGACTCATCGTGGTCAACTTCGTCCTCTCGGCGTGGCTTCTCGACACTGCCGCAAGGATCTCGGTCGCTTTCGTCATGGCCGCTGCGCTCTTCGGCTACCTGCTGCGTCTCGGCCTCATCACCATCGCTGTCCTGGCGGTCAAGGATCGTCCGTGGATCGAACTGATCCCGCTCGGCCTGACCATCGTCTTCACCCACCTCGGCTTGTTGTTCTGGGAGATGCGTCACGTTTCGGCGACGCTCGCGTTCCCAGGACTCAAACCCAGCCAATCCCTCGTCAAGGAGTGATCCTTCCGTGAGCATCCTCGGAACCGTGTTTGCCGCAGGTGGTGAGGGAGACCTTGCCTTCCCGCCCATCAGCCATCTCCTGGAATGGAAAAGCCTCTTCGGCACCGAGGGCACTTTCGCGATCAACAAGATCGCGTTGACGAACTTCTTCGCCGTCGCCGCCACGATCCTGTTCTTCTGGGCCGGGTCCCGGAAGCGTGCCATGGTGCCGACCGGGGTGCAGAACATGGCAGAGGCGTCCGTCGACTTCATCGAAAGGTCCATCGCCGACGAGGTCATGGGCCACGAGGGCAAGAAGTACGTGCCATTCCTGGCGACGCTGTTCTTCTTCATCTTCTTCAACAACATCCCAGGCATCATCCCGGGCTGGCAGATGCCCGGCAATGCGCGCATGGCCGTGCCGGCGATCCTCGCACTCGTCGTCTGGGTGGTGTTCAACGTCGCCGGCATGAAGGCCCAAGGCGTCGGCCACTACTTCAAGGAAGCGCTCTTC
>JANPDB010000964.1:0-2560 GCA_031431255.1 Acidimicrobiia bacterium
TACAAGGGCCAGTGCCTCGACGTCGAGATCGTCGAAGGCGGCGTCGAGATCGTCCCGCAGACGCAGCTCGCCACGGGCGCCGTCGACTACGCCATCTCCTGGGTCCCGAAGGCTCTCGCCTCGCGTGAGCAGGGGGCAGGCATCACCAACGTTGCCCAGATCTTCCAGCGCTCCGGCACCCTCCAGGTGTCGTGGGCCGACTCCGGCATCAAAGGTCCGGCTGACTTCAAGGGCAAGAAGATCGGCAACTGGGGCTTCGGTAACGAGTTCGAACTCTTTGCCGGCATGACCAAGGCCAGTCTCGACCCGGCCAAGGACGTGACACTCGTCCAGCAGCAGTTCGACATGCAGGCGCTGCTGAAGAAGGAGATCGACGCCGCGCAGGCCATGACCTACAACGAGTACGCCCAGCTGCTCGAGGCGAAGGATCCCGCCACCGGCGAGCTCTTCACCGCTGACAAGTTCAGCGTCGTGAACTGGAACGACCAGGGAACGGCCATGCTCCAAGACGCCATCTGGGCGAACACGGAGAAGCTTGCCGACGCGGCCTACAAGGACCAGACGGCCCGCTTCGTGAAGGCCTCGATCCAGGGTTGGGTGTTCTGCCGTGATAACGCCGACAAGTGCGTCGACATCGTCGTGAGCAAGGGCTCCAAGCTCGGCAAGAGCCACCAGGCCTGGCAGATGAACGAAGTCAACAAGCTCGTCTGGCCGTCCGCCAATGGTGCCGGCATGATCGATCAGGCCGCCTGGGATCAGACGGTGAAGGTTGCCACCGAGACCAAGAATGCTGAAGGGGCCACCGTGCTCACCAAGCCCGTCGATGCCGCGGCCTACACCAACGAGTTCGCCGAGAAGGCGAACACGGAGTGGGCTGCCGCCGGTGTCGACGTGAAGGGTGAGGGCTTCACGCCCGCCACGGTCACCCTCAACGAGGGCGGTAACTAGTTCCGCATCGGGCGCCACGGCGCGCCCGACGCTGTCGTCTACGAGGGCCGCTCCGTTTCGGGGCGGCCCTCGTTGATTGCCCGTCGTTGTCAGTGCGACGACGGGATGAGCGTTGCGACATCGCCGACGCGAATCGTCCCGCCCCGGAGTACCTCGGCGTTCAGGGCGAGCTTGCCGTCGAAACGCCGGATGATGTCCTTGAGGACTTCGCGATCGACGTCGAGGGTGTCGGGATCGACGGTCGTCATCGGACAGCGACCGCGGCGTGAGTCGATGCCGATGATCACCTCGCCGATGTGGAGTTCGCGTCCCGGCCACTCCGTTTCCCCCATTGCCTCGACCCCGGCGATCACGATGTTCGGTCGCAGCCGGCGCACATCGCGACCGAACGCGGCGACCGCCCCGTCCGTCGCCACGAGCAGCGGGAGCACGTCGAATCGCTCGGGTCCGTCGTACGCCGCCAGGAACGCGTCGTCGCCGGCCGCTGCGCGCACGCGGGCGAGGACCTCGGGTGACGTCCACGGCAGTCCGTCGACGAGCGGGCTGTGATCGTCACCCAGCGTCGCGTGCAAGCCGAGGAGACGGTGATGACGCCGTGAAGTGCGTACCCCTTCGGGTCCTCGTACATGGACGAGGCGATCGCCGAATACCCCGTCAGCAGTCAGCTCGGCACGGTCGAGCCGTTCGCCTGCCAGCGTCTTGACGGGATAGCGCCACAGCTCGGCGACGGTCATCGGGTTGGTGGTCATGGCATCGTCTCCAGGAGTCGGGCGGCAGCCCTGCGGGCCGCGATGATGGGCTTGTCGTTGCCGAAGATGGCGGACTGCACGATGGCTCCGTCGATGAGTACGGCGAGCGCGTCGGCGAACCATGGAGGGGTGCGCGACTGCCTTCGCGTGGCCAGCGTGGCGAGGTGGCGGACGAGCGACCGCTTGTGGTCGGCCACGATGGCCCGATGTGAATCGTCGATCTCCGTTGGCTCGGCGATCGCGTTGATGAACGCGCACCCGCGGTAGCCGGGTGATCGCGTCCATTCGCGGAGGGCGTCGAACGGGGCGAGAACCGGATCGGTGCCACGGGCGATGTGGCGATCGACGGCATCGGTGAACCAACGCATCCAGCGGTCGTGGCGATCGTTCAGCCACGCCGCAACGAGGTCGCGTTTGGAGGGGTACAGCCCGTAGATACGTCGCAGGGAAACACCCGACGCGTCGCGGATCTCCGCCATGCCGACCCCCGTGATTCCTCGCTCGTAGAACAGGGTGTCGGCGGTGTCGAGGACGAGGCGATCGGCGTCGTCGATGGTGAAGGTGGCGGCCGGGCTCATCGCAGCGGAATCCCGCTCGTGTCGCCGTCGGCGCGCGGACCGAAGATGCGCCGGTCCTCGGCCGCGATGCCGACGTCGTTGATGCTCGCCTCGCGTCGACGCATGTAGCCCTCGTCGTTGAACTCCCAGTTCTCATTCCCGTAGGAGCGGAACCACTGGCCGGAGTGGTCGTGCCACTCGTACTGGAAGCGCACGGCGATGCGGTTGCCGCCGAACGTCCACAGGTCCTTTCGCAGGGCGTACTCGAGCTCCTGGTCCCACTTGGTGCGCAGGAACTCGACGATC
>JANPDB010000965.1:0-6460 GCA_031431255.1 Acidimicrobiia bacterium
GCCGAGCAGGGAACGCGTCTCGCCGACGAAGGTGCCGCCGCAGAACGCTCCGTGAATCAGTCGACGGTCGGGCGACTGGCGACGGGCTCGCTCGGTCGCCAAGGCCGCCGCGTCGTGAGCGTCCGGCGGAAGCGAATCGTCGGGTGGGTGTCGGAGAAGCCGTGCGACGAGGTCGGCGCTGTTCGCCAACGAGTCGGCAACATGTAGGCCCGTTCCGTCGAGCGCGTCACCGCCGAGACCTACGAAGGCGGCGACGACGGGAATGCCGCGACCCAGCAATGGTGCGCATGCCTCGACCACTCGCGCCAGGGCAGTTGCGCCCGGGGGCTTGGACACCAGGACGACGGCGCTGGTTTCAACGTCGTTCGCGATCATCGACAGTGCGGCGACCATCGTGAGTGCGCCCACTGCATCAGTGACGTCGCGCCCTCCGCAGCCGATCGCGTGGGAGACACCGAGACCGAGCCGGTGCAGGCGACTCGTGACTTCCTGCATTCCGGTCCCCGATGCACCGATCACGGCGACCGCACCTCGGCGAACCACGTTCGCGAACCCGAGTGGCACACCGTTCACCATTGCCGTGCCACAGTCCGGTCCCATCACCAGGACGCCCTTGGCGGCACCTTCGGTCTTGAGGGCGATCTCGTCCTCCACGGAGACGTTGTCGCTGAAGATCATCGTGTGCATGCCTCGCGCAATCGCCACCCGCGCGGTGGCCGCCGCGAAACGGCCCGGCACCGATACGACGGCGATGTCTGCCGCACCGCTGCGCCTGAAGAACTGGTCGACCGTGCGCGGTGCCTCGGCTTCGACCGGACCGTTTCCTTCACCGCCTCGCTTCGGATCGAGCTTGGCGCTCGCGGTGGCGAAGGCGCGGTCGCAAGCGTCGGGGCTACCAGTCACCGCGAGGACGAGATCATTGGGCCCGGCTTCGTCGATGCTGCTCGCGACGTAGCCCCGCTCCCGCAGTCGATCACGTCCGTCCGGCGTGGCCATCGCTACCGCGGCGTCGGTGATCCCTTCGACCTCGGAGAGATCAGCGGTGAGCGCAAGGAGCGCGATCGAGTCGAGGTACCTGCGGGCGACGACTCGAACCGTCCGCGCTTCCACGGTCAGCTCCCGGCCGGAGCGAGCGCTGCCAGGAACTGCGCCGAATCTGCGACCCAGGCGAAGATCGCCCCTTGCGCCTCGAACATTGCGAGGGCCACCCGTTGGAACTCCGGGAAGTAGGAGCCCACGCAATCGGTGAGCACGACGCACTCGAAGCCCCGGTCGTTCGCCTCACGAACAGTCGTATGTACACATACTTCGGTCGTGACTCCGCAGACGACAAGTGTCGTGATGCCCCGGCTCCGGAGGATGGCTTCGAGGTCGGTTGCGTAAAAGGCGCCCTTGCCGGGCTTGTCGATGACCGGTTCGCCGGCCTGAGGGGCGAGCTCATCGACGATGCCGTGTCCTCGTTCGCCCCGGATGAGGATGCGTCCCATCGGGCCGTCGGTGCCGATGAAGGTGACGCCGTTGCGGGTCAGCTTGGCCGGTGGGCAGTCGCTGAGGTCGGGGCGATGCCCCTCACGTGTGTGGATCACCGTGACGCCCGCGGCACGGCACGCGTCGAGCACTCGCCGAGTCGGCTCGATGGTCGTTCGGAGGAGCGAGACATCGTTGCCCAGGAGCTCCCCGAAGCCCCCCGGCTCGAGGAAGTCGCGCTGCATGTCGATGATCACGAGTGCGGTTGTCTGCGGATCGAAACCGACGGGCTCCGGACGGGCGGCGATGGAGTGGGTCATGACGCGCCTTTCGGGGTGGTCATCGTGGCGATGTAGGCGCGCCAACCGCCGAACGAGGTGATGTCCGTGGCCCCTTCGAATCCGAGAGGTTCGCAGACGAAGCCACTGTGCCACGAGCCGTCGGCAAGCTCGACCTTGCCGATCCCGAGTGGCGGGGGGATGTCGGCCACGAACGAGGCGAATCTGCTGGGTGCGAGGGCCCACACCTCCACGACGATCGCCACGCCATCGTCGCCGTTGGTCCGACGCAGCCCCGGCTTTGGCGGAACGGTGCCGGCCAGCGCGAAGAGTCGATACTTCGCTGCGGTGGTCGTCGCCCGCACAAGGCGCGCGTCACGGGACGAGAGCTGATGGTGAAGCGCCATGCCGGAAAGGTGGGCGCCGACAACGACGACGGTCTGCTCGCCGCCTCGCGGCGAGGTGGTGTCGACGGGCTCGCTCATCAGTGCCGCGGCGACATCGCAGAGTGCCGCGTCGCTCCACGCCGGCCCGATGACCTGGACTCCCGAAGGGAGACCGTCGGGACGAGCGCCTACCGGCACGCAGACCACGGCAAGGTCGAGCAGGTTGGCCGCAGTGGTGAACGTGCCCAGCCTGGCGTTGGCGCCTACGGGATCGGCGGCGACGTCAGCGGGCGTCGCCACGCCTGGCGTAGTCGGCAACACGAGCGCGTCGACAACAGACCACATCGGCGCGAATCGGGCGCGATGTTCGATGAGGCGATACTCGGTTTCGTAGGCCTCGACGGCGGACTTGGTCGCACCGCCGGTCACGATGGCACGCACCGTCGGGTCGAGGTCTGTCGCGCCTGAGGCGATGTGTGGCCCGACCGCCGCCGTGCGCTCGGCCACCAACGCCCCTCCGTAGAGCAGCGCTCCGGTGGCAAGGAATCCTTCGATGTCGACCTCGACGATATCGAGACCGAGACGGCGAAGACCGTCGATCGCGTCGTCATAGGCGACGAGGGCGCCCGGCTCCAAGAGGGGGGTGAGATCGCTTCGGCGCGCCACGCCCACCCGCCGAATTGCGCAGAGAGCCTCTGCGGGTTGGCGCGTGGAAGAGTCATCGGGATCGGGCCCGGACGCGAGGTCGGCGATGAGACGCGCGTCATCGACCCGTCGGGCAAAGGTGGACACGCAGTCGAGCCGGCGGACGGCGGGAACGACGCCGAGCGACGGGAGACGTCCAACCGTTGGCTTGACGCCGACGATGCCGCACATGGCCGCGGGGACGCGGCCCGACCCGGCGGTATCCGTGCCGAGGGCGAACGGGACGAGACCGCGGGCGACGGCGACGGCAGATCCGGAGCTTGATCCACCGGGGACGAGCTGCGGGTGACGCGGATTGCGCGGCGTACCGTACGGCGAGCGCGTGCCTACGAGTCCGGTGGCGAACTGGTCGAGGTTGGTCTTGGCCACCGGAATCGCGCCGGCAGCCCGGAGGCGCGCAACGGCGAGGGCGTCCGCCGTCGGCGTGTAGGCGAATGACGGGCAGGCACACGTGGTTGGAACGCCGGCGACGTCGATGTTGTCCTTCACGACGAACGGGATCCCGTGGAGCGGGAAGCCGCTCGCGTCTTCGCGGTCGAGCCGATCTGCCTCGGAGCGCGCAAAAGCAGCGAGGGTTGGCCCGATGACGATCGACGCGTCGTCGAGCTCTTCGAAGGCCACGAGTGTCGCGTCGACAACCGACCGGGCCGACACGCCCGATGCACGAGCGCGTCGGTGGTCGGCGATGGTCCAGTTCAGGATGTCGAGCGTCACGGCGCACTCGCGGCGAGCGCGACAAGGAGATCGTCGGAGTGGGCCACCGCGCCGAACACTCCACCCTGCATGGTGATCATCTTCAGAGCGGCCGCGTAGTTTCCTTCGTCGGTCGCGCCCGTGCAGTCCGACAACAGGAGGCATTCGTAGCCTCGGTCGTTGGCATCACGCATTGTCGTATGCACACATACATCTGTGGTGATGCCGGTGAACACCAGATGCGTGATCCCGGCCCGCCGCAGAAGGAGATCGAGGTCGGTGGCATAGAACGCACCCTTGCCCGGCTTGTCGACGATGAGCTCGCCTTCGACCGGTGCAACCTCCGGCACGATCTCCCAACCGGGTTCACCGCGCACGAGGATGCGTCCACATGGTCCGGAGGAACCGATCGCCGCGCCGATGCCCTGGGATCGCCAGAGCTTGTTGGGTGGGCAGTCGGACAGGTCGGGCCGATGGCCCTCACGGGTGTGCACGACATGCCACCCGGCGGCGCGTGCGGCGGAGAGGACGCGAGCCGTCGGTTCAAGGCCTCGTCGGGTGAAGGAGAGGTCGTAGCCCATGGTGTCGACGTAGCCACCGGGTCCGCAGAAGTCCGTCTGCCAATCGATCAGGACAAGGGCGGTGTGACGTGGGTCGATCTGGCCGTCGTAGGGCCACGCGTAAGGGTTTGCTTGGATCGGGGGATGCATGGGTCCTCGTGGTCTTGGCGAGAAAAGCGGTTGGGTCCGCAGGTGCGAAGCCCAACCGCTTTCCAGAGTTTGCCGGAGAAACGTCAGCCCTTCGGGATGTCGCCGACGACGCCCTTCACGAAGACCGTGTTCTTCGATTCCACGGTTGCGTAGTCGGGGACGCCGGCCGGGAACATCTCGGAACCGTCCTGGGCGAGCACCGGACCCGTGAACGGTGAGCCGTCGGCCCCCGAGATCTTCGTCTTGGCCTCGTCGATCAGCGCCTTGGTGGCGTCGTCGACCATCGCGCCGAACTTCGACTGGACGAAGGGGTTGCCGCCATCCTTGAAGCCGACCCGGTAGTTGGCGTTGTACTTCGACCCGGTGAACTTGCCGTCGAGTGCGGTCTGCACGATGTCGCTGTAGAGGTCACCCCAGCTCCACTCCGAGCCGGTCACCCAACCCTTGGGGGCGAGCGTCGAGGCGTCGGCGTGGTAGCCCACGACCATCTTTCCGGCTTCTTCTGCAGCCTTGGTGATCGTGGCGGTGCAGTCCTGGTGCTGCGTGATCACGTCGACGTCCTGGGCGAACAGGCTCTTGGCCGCTTCGGCCTGCTTGGCGGGATCGCACCAGTTCGAGGTGTTGACCACGAGTGTCTCGACCTTGGGGTTGACGGACAGCGCGCCGAGCTCGAACGCGTTGATGTTGGCGATCGTCTGCGGGATCGGAAACGCATAGACGTAGCCGAGCTTGTTGGTCTTCGTGGCCTTGCCGGCAGCGATACCGGCGAGATACACCGGCTCGTACACGGTGCCGAAGTAGGTGCCGCTGTTGGCCGGCACGGCATCATTGATGAAGTTGCCCTGCTGGATCACGACGACGTCGGGGTGAGCAGCAGCGACCTTGAGGGCGGGGTCGAGGTGGCCATACGACGTCGCGAAGATGATCTTGGCTCCGTCGGAGATCATCTTCTCCATCACCCGGGTGGCGTTGTCGTCCTCGGGAACGTTCTCGGCCGTGAGCACTTCGAGGTCCGGGAACTTGGCGGCGACGGCCTGGCTGCCCTCATAGGCGGCCTGGTTGTAGCCGTAGTCGTCCTTCGGTCCGACGAAGATGAATCCGACCTTCTTCGATCCGGCACCCGGCCCGGTTCCCGTCGCCGCGGCCGCGGCTTCGGTCTCGGCGGCAACCGCTTCGGTCTCGGCGGCAGCGGCCTCAGTCTCGGCGGTAGCAGCGGTCGTTTCGGCGGCCGCGGCTTCCGTTTCGACAGGTGCCGCGGTCGTGTCGGCGGAGTCGGAACTGCATCCGACGGCAAAGAGGGACAGGCTCGCCACAATGGCGGGCAACAACAAGCGAGATCGCACAGGATCCTCCAGGGGGTGGTTGGTGTGGTTGATGAATCGGGAAACGTGCGTCAGCCCGAGGGTGATGCTTGGAAGACCTTGGAGAGGCCCTCCGGCAGATCGGCGTTGCGGCGCCGTCCGAGAACAATGAGGACAAGCAGTGTGGTCAGGTACGGCACGGCATCGAGTGCGAACTGATTGATGCCGTAGCCCCGGGCTTGCAGCGCCGGGGACAACGCGAGGGCGGCGCCGAACAGATAGGCGCCTCCGGCGACTTTGAACGGCTGTCGAGCGGCGAACATCACGACGGCGACGGCGACGAAGCCGCGGCCCTGCGCCATGTTCTCGAACCAGGCCTTGGTGTATGCGGTCGAGAGGTGCACACCGCCGATCCCGGCGAGCATGCCGCCGGCCACGACCGCGGCGTATTGCACGGGAAGCACGCGTCGGCCATTCGCTTGCAGCACTTCGGTCCGCTCGCCCGAAGCCCGCAGGATGACACCCCAGCGGCTGCGGCTGATGAACCACCACAACGCCGGCACCATGACGTACGAGAGATAGACGAGCGGGTCCTGCCGGAACAGGATCTCGCCGAGCACAGGGATGCTGCCGAGCACCGGGATCTCCACAGCCCGGAACGTCGGGGCGAGGGCCTGGACATAGGAGACGCCGAACAGTGAGGTGAGCCCGAGGCCCAAGAACAAGATGACGAGACCGGTCGCCAACTGGTTGCCGCCGCGGTGCAACACGATGAACGTATGGACGAGGGCGAGGAGGCCACCGGCAAAGGCCCCGGCCAGCACGCCCAGCCACGGATGGCCGGTCTCCGCGGCAATCGCGTAGCCCGCCAATGCTCCGGCGAGCATCGAACCTTCAGTTCCGAGGTTCACCACGCCGGC
>JANPDB010000966.1:0-3866 GCA_031431255.1 Acidimicrobiia bacterium
TCGTCGGTGGTCCGGGCGGGAGCCACCGGAGCGAAGCCGGTTGATTCCGCCGCCTTGCCGAACGTCGCCGGGGTGACGACTGCGGAGGCGCCATTCGTGACGAAGTCGAGAGCGGCGCCGCCGACCGTCGCAGCTGCTGCCGCTGCCGCACCGGCTTTGAGGGCCCCGCGACGACTCATGCGCGCCTGCATCAGCGATTCGAGGGTGTCGTTATCGGTCTGGGTGAACTGGGGGATGGTTGCCATGGGGTCGAACGTAGGAAGCCTTCCGAACGGTGAAGCATCGCCGAGATGAACAGTGGCTTGCCGTTCTCCGAACGTTCTTACTCGGGAGCCGGACGGCGTTCCTTTCCGTGCGCCCGGTGAACGGCTGATGCGCAGGCGGCGTCGATTCGGTGTCGCCTCAGCGAACGGGCGCGGTGAAATGCTCGGCGAGGGCGTCGAGCTGATCCTCGGTCACCCCGGCGTGGAGGAGATACCTGGTCGCCGATCCGTATCGGTCGGCGAGGTCGGCCAGAAAGAGATGCATCGTCTCCTGCGGAGCCGAGAGGAAGGAGGACGGCTGGCTGATCATCGCATCGAGGCGCTCGGGAGTCTGGTCCCGGATCAGGGCGATGAGCTCGGGCATGGCGAGCGCGCTCATGGCGTAGTCCTCGGCGATCACCCGGCGATCGACTCCGAAGGCGGACAGCAACAGGGCGACCAGGACGCCGGTCCGGTCCTTGCCGGCCGTGCAGTGGACGAGTGCCGGGCTTGCGCCGCTGTCGGCAAGCACGCTGAAGCATTCCGCAACGCGGGCGGCGCCGAGCTCGCACATCTCGAGGTAGCGGTCGGCGAGGAATCGTTCCGCCGGCAGCGTCGACGCCGCGATGGAGCCCGGGTCCCACACCTGGGTGAGGATCGGGATCGAGTGCACGACGAGGTTGCGCAGCGGGCTCAGGCGTCGCTCCGGTTCGGTACGCAGGTCCAGGACGGTGCGGATCCCGAGGCGTTCTACGAACAGCAAGTCGGTCGGCGTGGCGAAGTCCGGTGTCGCCGATCGGAACAGCCTGCCGCGCCGCACCCGACGGCCGTCGGCGCACGCGGTGCCCCCGACCTCACGGAAGTTGAGGAGTCTGACGGCACGGTCGGCGGGCCGGTCGAACCGCGGCGCATCGTCGCTGTCGAAGCGGAGAACTGCAGAGTTGGCGTCCATAAGCCGCACGGTACTGAGCGAACGCCAACACTCGGCAACTGCCAGGCGTCCTCCGGGTGAATTGGACGGCCCCTCCGACCGTGGCCGCCTGCGCACATCACCCGGTCTGTGCCGCAGATCGCCCGGTTTCTTGCCGTTCCGAGCGGAAAGTGAGGGATGTGCGGCGGCGGTGGGGCAACGGGGCGGTGGTGGGGTGGGGTGGCGGTGGTGGGGCGGTGGTGGGGTGGGACGGGAGCACGGTCGCGGCTACGTTGGCGCAGGTGACCAGCTCGGTGCCGTGGTCGATCGTGGCCCGCAACCTCCCCGACCATGCGTCGAACCCGATTCACACGGATGCTGGTGCCCGGGCGGCGGGTTTCCAACGCGCACTAGTCGCCGGTGTCACGACCTACACCTACTGCGTCCATCCGATCGCCGAGCATTGGGGTTTGGAGTGGGCACGCTCGGGTTCGGCCGAGGTGTCGTTCGCCTCGCCGGTCTTCGATGCGGAGACCCTCTCGTTCCCGGTGACCTTCGAGGGTGACGACGGCCTGAACCTCGAGGTCCGGGTCGATCGCTCGGACCGCCCGCTGGTGCGCGTCGATGCCCGACGCATGGCGACGTCCCCTCCTATTCGTTCAGCCGCCGGGAGCCAGAGCCTGGAGCCGATGACCGTTGATCTCGACGGTGAGTTCGACCCGAGCTACGCCGAGCGCGCCGGCGATGACCTCGACCTGTTCAGGTCCGCCGACGTCGTCCATCCCGGCGTGTGGCCGAGACTGGCGAACCACATGTTCCACGAACAACTCGTCAACGGTGCGTGGATCCACACACGCTCACATATCCGCCACCATGCGCTCGCTCCGCTCGGGGCGAATGCCGTCGTGCGCGGCGTGGTGTTCGACCGCTTCGTCCGGAGGGGGCTTCGCGCCGTGGCCGACATCGAGATCGCAGTGGAGGGGGTCATGGTCGCGTCGATTGAGCATGAAGCGATCATCGACGTGACAGTGACGGAGTGACCGGAAGGCGTTCGGCTCGCTCGCCGGTTCGAAGCGTCAGCGGGCGTTGACGTTCACGGGATGCAGGATCGCGGTCATGCGCACAGCCCCGGCGGGATCGAACCCCGACACGTCCGTGGCGTGCTTCTCTCCTACCCGGAGCATCGTGATCCGTTCGGGGTCGGGCTCCCACGTGACGTCGGCGCGGATCTCGACGAACGACCACTCGTTGTCCGGGTTCAGGACGAAGAAGGTCGCCTTCGGATTGGCCACCATGTTGCGGTACTTCTTCCGGCCGGTTGTCACCGATACCTTGATCGTGTCGTCCTCGAACAGGAACCACACGGCGGTCGACTGCGGGTACCCGGCGGGATCGATCGTGGTGATCACACCGGTGATCGGGCGGTCCAGAAGGGCGCGGGCGTCGGCGGAGAACATCCGCCGAGCATGCCACGGCGGGGCGAGTACCCGTGGGCCAGACTTCATCGCATGATCTGTCCGCTGCGAGAGCCTCGCCGTCCGCGGACTCCCGGCCAAAGCCGGCGGCGATGAACGCCAACGATGTGCCGTCGCCGGTGGACCGGTCGTCCGGTCCCTCCGATGTCGGCGGCGTCAATCCGGTGCCTGCCCGTGACTCGTTTCTCGACGTGCTGCGGGCGGTGTCGATCTGTCGGGTCGTCGTGCTCCACACGCTGCTCCGTCCACCGACCGTGTACCTCCCCTGGGTGATGTGGATCTACCCGGGCATGCCGGAGGTGTTCTTCGTGAGCGGCGCCGTCACGGCGCAGATGCTCTCCCGTCGGAGCGCCGGCGAGGTCGTCGTCCGCCGTATCCGACGTATCGCCCTTCCGTATGCGTGGTTCGCGGCGTGCGCGCTGGTCGTCATGATCACGACCGATCTCCGAAGCGACGAGCCAGGCGCCGCCTTTCCGTGGGAGAAGGCATGGCACTGGGCCGTCCCGCTGCTGGCGCCGACGGGATCACGAGATCGTGTGTTCCTGTGGGGCCAGCTCTGGTACGTGGGGGCCTTTCTGTGGCTCGTCCTCGCTGCCGCCGCACTGCTCTGGCTGCATCGCCGGGTCGGTGCGTGGTGTGCCATTGTCCCTCTCGCCGGTTTCGCGTTCACGCAGTGGCTGACCAAGATCCACGGCGTCGTAGTGGACGAAGCGATCATCACGGCCTTCCAGTTCGGCATCTTCTTCGCACTTGGTCCCTCGTATGCGCGCATACGGCAGTGGAGAAGTCGGTCCCTTGTCGCGCTCGGGGGTGCCTTTGGCGCGATGGGCCTGCTCACGGCGTTCGTCATCGAACCGATTCACGACAAGGGCACCCAGGAGCTCTACGCCTCGAGGTCGGCCCATCTGCTGATCGGGGCAGCATGGATGCTCGTCGCTCTCTCGGCCCGAGTGCCGATCGAACGATGGATCGATCGCCGCCGGGGAGCGGTCGACGCGGTCGTCGGTCGGATCAATCAGCGGACCTTCACCCTCTACCTGTGGGGCCTCCCGGCGAACGCTGTGGCGAACTCCGTGAGCCGACGCGTCGACGCTCCCGCCGTCCGCCTTGTCGCCTACCTCGGCCTGACGGCGCTGGTGCTGGCGCTCTTCGTCGTCTGCTTCGGTCAACTCGAAGATCTTGCCGCTCGCCGTCGCCGTCGCTGGCTTCCCGTCGGCGCCGCACCTGGTCAGGCTGTGG
>JANPDB010000967.1:0-1805 GCA_031431255.1 Acidimicrobiia bacterium
ACGTCGGCAGCATCGTCATCTCGTGCGCCCCAACGGAAGGCGACGCTGCGACGGCTCATCCCAATGGCTCAAGGGGCACCTGAGACGCGGAGGGAGTGGCAGGGGAGCGCGTGCGCTTGGTCCCAGCTCGACAGTGGAATATCGGGCACAGTAGGTTGCGCCCAACAGCCAGGTTTGTTCCTTGGAGGAACGTTGACCGACATCGAAGTCCGCCCACAGCCCGAGCATCTTCGCGATCTCGTCATCCGGTTCGCCGGTGACTCCGGCGATGGCATGCAGCTCACCGGAGACCGATTCACCTCCGCCAGTGCACTCTTCGGGAACGACCTCTCCACGTTTCCCGAGTTTCCTGCGGAGATCAGGGCCCCTGCCGGAACATTGGCGGGGGTTTCTTCTTTTCAGGTCCGCATCTCCGATCATGAGATCTCGACTCCAGGCGATTCGCCGACGGTTCTTGTGGCGATGAACCCCGCCGCCCTGAAAGCTGATCTCCGGTACCTCGTGCCCGGGGGGATCGTCATCGTGAACACCGACAGCTTTGACGAGCGAAACCTGGTCAAGGCCGGGTACTCCGCCAATCCGCTGACCGACGACAGCCTCGAGCGCTACCGGGTGGTCGAAGTGCCGATGACGACGCTGACGATGACGGCGGTGAGCCCTCTGGGTGTGAAAGCGCGTGACGCCGAGCGCTCGAAGAACTTCTTCGCGCTTGGTCTGATCTCGTGGTGCTATTCGAGGCCGATCGAAGCCACCTATGAGTGGATCGACGAGAAGTTCGCCAAGAACGACATGGTCCGAGCGGCCAACAAGGCGGCGTTCACGGCCGGATTCAACTTCGGCGAGACCACTGAGCTGTTCGACCATCCGTACCAGGTCGACCCTGCGAGGCTTCCCGCCGGGGAGTACACGAACATCACCGGAAACACTGCGCTCGCGTGGGGATTGGTTGCCGCCGGTCAGTGTGCGCGACTGCCGGTCTTCCTCGGTTCGTATCCGATCACTCCGGCGTCGGACATCTTGCATGAGCTCTCGAAGCACAAGAACTTCGGCGTCCGAACCTTCCAGGCTGAAGACGAGATCGCCGCAATAGGGAGCGCGCTGGGCGCGGCGTTCTCCGGGCACCTCGGAGTCACCACGACGAGTGGACCGGGGGTGGCGCTCAAAGGGGAGACGATCAGCCTCGCCGTGAGTCTGGAGCTTCCGCTGCTAATCGTCGACATCCAGCGGGGTGGTCCTTCGACCGGGCTGCCGACCAAGACCGAAGCTGCTGATCTGCTCATGGCGCTCTATGGCCGCCACGGGGAGGCGCCGCTTCCGGTGGTCGCCGCCTACAACCCTCCGCACTGTTTCGCCGCGGCGATCGAGGCCGCTCGGATTGCGCTCAAGTATCGGACGCCGGTCATCCTGCTGTCCGACGGCTACCTTGCCAACGGGGCCCATCCATGGAAGCTTCCCGACGTTGCCGATCTTCCCGACATCTCCGTTCCGTTCGCCACCGAACTGAACCACGAGCGGCCCGATGGTGAGATGGAGTACTGGCCGTACCTGCGCGATCCGGAAACGCTTGCCCGGCCGTGGGCAATTCCCGGCACTCCGCGTCTGATGCACCGGGTCGGCGGGATCGAGAAGGAGGACGGCTCCGGCAACATCAGCTACACGGCGGAGAACCACGAGAAGATGGTTCATCTGCGCGCGGACAAAATCGCCGGCATTGCCAGGGACATACCGTTGGCTGAAGTGGTGGGCGACGCCGACGCCGAGCTTCTGGTGCTCGGATGGGGCTCCACGTGGGGCGCCATCAAGTC
>JANPDB010000968.1:0-5098 GCA_031431255.1 Acidimicrobiia bacterium
CATCGGGGCGTTGGTGGCGGGTGGTGATGACGTGGTGGTCGCGTCGGGGCCGGAGGCAGCGCCCATCATCGAGAAGACCGGGGCGCGGTTCGCCTTGGCCGGACGGAGCCAAGCCGACTGGATCGAGCGACTCGCCACGCGTACGCGCGGCAACCCGGCGACGGGCTCGCGCCCGAGCGGATCTTGCATTACTTCCTCCCTCGGGCCTTTGCCGCCTACCCACAACCTCACCCGCTGGACCCACCAGATCGGCCGGTGGATTCAGGTTCAAAGTGCGATGAGATGGGGCCCGTGACGGTAACTACGGGAGCCGACGTTTTCGGCGTTCCGACGATGAAGGCTTCTACGGCCGCGATGACCTTCTGCAGACCGCTGCTTGTTGCCAGCTGACCGCTCGCAGTTGACCGGCGACGCAAACAATTGACGCAAACTGCGAGCGGGTGTAGCAACAGGCCCACAGAAATCTGTCGTTCCGGGGGGAATCATGGAAACTGCCGAATCACGTCGTTCAGTGCCGAGTGCCGCTTGGGCGGGGGTCGCGTTCTTCGTGCTGTACGTGGTCGGCGTCATGACCATCGGTCGATCGCCAAACACCGACAAGGTGAAAGACAGTCCGTCCGGCTTCGCTGCGGCTTGGAACGACTTCTATGCCGATAGCGGAAACCGATGGGCGATCCTCATTGGGGCGTTTCTCCTCGCGGCCGCGGTGCTGTCGCTCATCGTCTTCGCGAGCGCACTCCGTCAACGTCTCGCAGACGCCGGAGCACCCGCCGCGGGGCGCTTGGCGTTCGCCGCGTCACTGCTGTTCGGTGCCGTCACGTTGGCGGGTGTGTCGGCCATGGCATGGATACCCGGCGCGAAGCAGTTCGGAAATTCGCCGCTGCCCGAAGGCGATCTGAACTACATGGCCAGCCAACTCGGATTCGGCATGCTCCTCTTGGGCGGCGGCGCCGCGGCGGCCTTGTTACTCGTCACGGCCGGTCGTGCCAGCGTACGCACACATGTATTGCCGACCTGGCTGGGCTGGGCCGGTGTCGTCGTTGGCGTCGCGGTGTTCTTCGTTGGCGCGTTGTTCCTCCCCATGGCACTGTTTGCTCTGTGGGTACTCATCGCCGCGATCATGATGATCCGGAAGCCGACCGTCGCCTGACCGATCATCGTGGGCCATCTGTGGACGATGCTTTCGCGGCGTAACGGATCAACCTTGTTGGGGTTCAGTGTTGGTCGTCCTGGGCGAAGCCGGCGTCGCGGGCGCGGCGGATAGCTTCGTTGCGGCTGCCCACGTTGAGCTTGGTGAAGATGTTCGAGACGTGGTTTCTGACGGTCTTGCCGGACAGGTAGGCCCGTTCGGCGATGTGGGCGTTGGTGTGACCGGCGGCGACGAGTTGGAGGATCTCGACTTCGCGTGGTGTCAGCTCGGGGAAGGGTGTCGGTGCCGCGCCCGCCGGGGCTTGAAAGAAGCGAAGCACACGGTTGGCGATCGTGGGCCCGAAGAGGATCTCGCCTCGGGCGAGGCTGCGGATTGCTTCGACGATGTCCGCGCTTTCGGCGCCCTTGACCAGGTAGCCCCTGGCTCCGGCGCGCATTGCGGCCCACACCGAGTCGCTGTCCTCGCTCATCGTCAGCACGAGAATCGCGGTCGAGGCGCCGTGCTGTCCGGCGATTGCTCGGGTGGCGTCGATGCCGCCCATTTGCGGCATGGTGAGGTCCATCAGGACGACGGCGGGTGCGAGCGCTGCGACAGCTTCGACAGCCTGAAGCCCTGTGGCGGCTGTGCCCGCTACGTGGATGCCGGGCGTCGCGTTGATGGCGGCGGCGAGGCCGGCCCGGTAGATGGGGTGGTCGTCGACCACGAGAACACCAATGCTGTCGCTCACGGCCGCCTCGGAATGGTGGCGACTACCTGGGTGCCGCGCGGTTGGATCGACCCGACGGTGAGTGAACCGCCGATCTCGACGGCCCGGGCCCGCATCGATTCAAGGCCCACGCCGGGTGTACAGCCGTCGGGGATGCCGCGGCCGTCGTCGGTGATGCTCACCCTGAGCGACACTGTGTCCCAGGCCACCCCGACGCGACAAAATGACGCTGCGGCGTGCACAGCGGTGTTCGTCAGGGCTTCGCTGACGATGCGGTAGATCGCCACCTCGGCCGCAGCCGAGAGCTCCGGCAAGGCGTCGGGAATGTCGAACTCGATGCAGAGCTCACCGCCGAGCGCCTCGCCCCTCGCCCGCAGCGCCCCAACGAGGCCCAGGTCATCGATCGCCGGGGGCCGCAGCCCGCTGATGATCCGGCGGATCTCGGTGACGGTGCCGTTGAGGTCCTGGCGGAGATGCAGTAGCGCCTTCGCGTCTTGACTGGGCGCCGACGTGACCAGGGCGTCCAACTGCAGGCCCATGCCGGCAAGCGCGGGGCCGATCCCGTCGTGCAGATCGCGGCGGATGCGCTGGCGTTCGTCTTCCCTTCCGAGCACGATCTGCGTTCTCGACCGCTCGACCTCTTCGGCCAGAACCTGCGATTCCACTGCGGGCCCAGCATGGAGCACGAGTTGTTCGAGAAGGCGAACGTGCTGCGCCGATCGGCCTGTCCCGTCTGCGCCGATGACCAACGTTCCCACGAACGCGCCCCGCGAAGTCATCGCCAAGCGTTCAACCGTTGCCGGCGGCTCCCCCATGGCAGCGAGGATCCGCCCTGCGCCTACCTCCACGGCGACGTAGGCCACGCCCAGCGCGCCGGCGACGGTGGCCACGATGGCATCGGCGGGACCCTCGCCGCGCGCGGAGGCGTCCAGGCTGCGGGCCAGGCTCTGTACCACCAGGACAGGATCGGCGCTGGCGCCATAGACAATGCGGTTCACCCGGCGCTGCGTCGCGCCACGCAGAGGTGACAGGGTGAGCGCGGTCACCGACGCGGCTGCGACCGCAACAGGTACGCCTGAGGCGGAGGACAACAGGCCAACAAGGGTGACCACAGCGAGGAACGCGAGGGCGACCGCCCCGGACAGGAGCGCGTAGACCAGACTCCGGTCAACCGTCCGCTGAGCGGCAAACACGTCGGTACGCAGCACCGTCTGCGTCACCCCAAAGGAGATGCCGGCGAGGAAGAGCCCCTGACCGACATAGATGGTCGGATCCACGGCTCCGCCGAGGCCGCCCAGATGCTCGGCCACGGCCGCGACGATAGACAGGATGAGGGGAATGAAAGGCAGCGCGAGCCAGCGAACCCGCTCCCTCGAAGGACTCCGCGTCCGTCGCGTCCGCCCGACGAGGTCAACGACGACCACGGCGACATAGATCACCAACACGGCTACGGCAACGGCGGTGACAACCCGTACGACCCCCTCGGCGGACCCGATCCCGAGCGGGTTGTCGATGCGCCCGCGCCGCACGCCATCAAGTCGGTCGCGGGCAAAGGCCTGGCCCAGCGTAAGGGCGACAATCCCAGCGGCCGCCGCCCGCTCGGCGACGGCGGCTCGCCGCCCCGCCACCCGGCCGTCCGGGAAACGGCCGATGGCAAAGACGAGGAGGCTGTACCCCGGCACGAACAGCCACGTCGCGAGCCACGCGGCGGCAGTGCCGAGGGGCACCGCTCCGCCGGGGTCCACGATCAGCGCCCGCACCGCCCACGCGTGGGCCAAAAGCCCGCAGGAGATGAGGGCGCCGCCGCCGACCAGAAGCCACCCCACACCGTTCTCCGGCCGGCGAAGCGCGATGAGCCCCCCACACAGCGGCAGGACAACGATGGCGACGCCCAGGCCGAAGTAACTGGCGCTCGGCCGGTTGCCCGTCGCCGTCCCGTTTCGGTACTCGATGCCAACAGCGGCAACGAACCCGCCCGCGGCCACCGCCATGAGCACCGCGGCAACCCAATCACTGAGACCCCGGAAACGAGGACGAGCGGACAACATCTGCGCGGTCACGCCATTCAGTCTCGCATTAGTCCGCCGCTGGACCTAGGGACGCGATGTCCCGCGATGAACGGGACATCGCGCCTCATGACGACGCCAGCTCCGGAGTGCACGATAGGTCGATCCGACGAGAGGAACGTGCGATCATGACAACGGCCCAAGTCAACCCCCGCGAAACCTTCGGCACTGACGGCCGCGGTGACCCGCTCGACCCATGGCACCTTCTTTTGCGCATATCTGCGGTGTCGACCATCGCCTTCAGCGTTGCCCACCAAGTCCTCGGCCGATTCTTCGGGATCTCGCTGGCTGTGCTCGGTGTGCTGCTCGCCATTGGCCTCGTGCTGGACCTGCTCGGCAAGGGGGCGGCGCGATGGTGGTTTCTTGTCGTTGGCGTGCTGTTCTTCGTCCTGCATGCCTTCGTCATGACTCTGGTGGCCAAGCACCCCGAAGGCGCTGAAAGTTTCATCACCGTCGTCGGTCTGACGGTCGGCCTCGCCGTGATCCTGGTGGCTGCAACGATGACGGGAAGACAGCCCCATCTCGCCCGCTGGGTCGGCATCGCAGCCGTGGCTGTGTGGGTCGCCGCGACGGGGTACTCCGTTCCCGCCCGGCTTGCCATCCACGACGACGCGGCCCGAGCCGGGGAGGCGGTCATCGAACTCCGTGATGGCATGGCGGCGTTGCCGGTCATCGCCATTCCGAGCCGAGGGACCGTCGTGCTCCACAATGCTGACAACAGTCCTCTGTTCGTCGACGCCGGCAGGGTCGGCATCCACGTCTACCTGCCGCCTCACTACCGCCGCCGCGTACGCGCCTCCGCCGCCATGGGCAGTAGCAGCTACACGGTCGACGGACCAGACGCACGTATGAAGGGAACCATCATCGTGTCGTGACGCTTCCGCCTTCCCAGTCACGCGTCGAATCTCGTTCACCAACTCTTCCGTGACCCGCTGTTCTGCACGTGCCGCGATCTCGACCAACATCGATTCCAAACTCACGTTCCGGGCGCCCGTTTCACGAGTCCAAGCAGCGAGTCCTGGCCGCGAACATCGTCAACGGCGGTGCTTATCGGGCCGAAGTGTGCGCCTGTTGTGGGGGCCTCGATACGTGCGAGCGCCGTCGAAACCGGGTGTCACTATGCGAGCTGCAATGGGGTCAGGTACGACGACACGACCGGGTTGCAGCAGTAGATTC
>JANPDB010000969.1:0-2501 GCA_031431255.1 Acidimicrobiia bacterium
CAACGCCAGACGGAGCAAACCAGCCGGACGCTCGAACACGGTAGGGCCGTTGTCGTCGCGCATGTCCATGACCTCGCGAGCGTCGCGCAGGCGGTCGTCGAAGTCGGGGCGAAGGGGCTCGGGAACCTTCGCTCGCAGCTGTTGAGCGGCCTGCAAGGCCGACTCTGCGGCGGCATCGCCCTCGACGCGAGCTGGCGCACTCATGATCGACTCGAACAGCGTCTCGGGCAACTCCGACAGGGTGAGGCCGTACAGGTCGTAGCCCGTCACGAGCGTCGCACCGTGCTCGAAGAGGTACTCATCGACGAGCGCTCCGACCGAGGACGACACGGCGCGGAGCTCGGCGAGTGTCGAAGGTCGGGCATCGCCGATCGCCTGGCGGATCGCCGACAGCTGCACGCGCGGCCGCATGGTCGACGGTGACGCACCCGAGAGGGCAGTCACCGCCTCCGACGTGGGGATCCCCTGGGCGATGGTGAACGCGATGTAACGGGCGACCGGGCCGAGGTCGTAGCCGTGCAGCCAGAAGTGCAGGTCCGCCATCGAGTGGAGATGGTCCAGCAACGAACGGCAGTGGGACGCCAGGTCGGCATCGGAGAGCGTCGGCCGATCGACGGCGGCGAACTCGCGATTGCGACGTGTGATCGACGGCTTCAGTTCGTCGTTCCACCGCCTGACGACCGCCGGTCCCGGAGGGTCGGCGAGCACCTTCGCCGCCAGTCGCGTGCGCCGCCGGAACTCGGGATGGGCTCGCGATACAACCTTGAGGAGCCATGCCGGCGGGAGCTTGGTGGCGCTCCGGTTCGCCTCGATCAACGGGACTGTTCGGGTGTACATGAAGCCGTGCACGAATCGGCCCGATATCGCGGCGACCGGGGCGCCGAGCTCACCGAAGACCCGGCGAAAACCCGACTCCATGCCGGTCTCGATGAGCCATTGCGAGATCGGCGTTGTCCCCCCGGGGTAGTGCGAGCGGTCAAGGGACCATTGTCCAGGTCCGGGAGGCGACCAGTCGAGCGCGCCAGCGGACTTCGCGGCGGGGTTTGGATCAGTCGTCGTCATGACTTCCCCTTCTGCTCTTGAGTGGGCATAGTCGACCACAGTTCCGAGCAGGCGTGCCGCCCCGACGGGAACTCCCCCGCCGCCCGGCTGATCGGCTACCTGGTTCCACCGCCGTTGACGACCAGCGTCTGTCCGGTGATCCACGCGGCAGCAGGCGAGGCCAAGAAGACGACGGCGTTGGCGACGTCCTCGGGAGTGCCGAGTCGTCCGAGCGGGATACCGAGGCGCTCCGTCAGCTTCGGAAGATCCTTCTCGGTCACGCCGACGAACTCCATGAATACCTCGGTCGGAACGGGCCCCGGAGCAACACCGTTGACCCGAACCCGGCGAGGTGCCAGCTCGAGCGCGAGCGTGCGGGTGAGGCTGTCGACACCGGCCTTCGCGACGGAATACGGACCGTTGTTGGGCGAGCCTTTCAGGGCCGCGGTCGACGAGATGTTGATGATCGATCAGCCGTCTTCGATCACCCGGACTGCGGCGCGTGCCCCGGTGAACACCGCACGGAGGTTGACATCGAGTTGATAGTCCCACTGCGCATCCGGCATGTCGGCAAGGTGCCGGGGCGTGCGGTCATCGGCGCCGCCGGCGTTGCTCACCCAGAGGGTGACGCGACCCATCTCGGCCTTCGCTCGTTCCGCCAGACTGTCCACAAACGCGCCGTCGGTGATGTCGCCGGCAATCGCCAGCGCCCGTCTCCCGAGCTTTCGAACTGCTTCGGCGACGGCGTTGATCTCGTGTTCACGTCGGGCCGTGAGCACGACATCGCACCCCGCTTCAGCGAGTGCGAGGGCGATTCCCTCACCGATTCCGCGTCCAGCGCCCGTGACGACCGCGACGCCACCCGCCAACCCGAATCGATCAAGCACTGTTTCCGTCATGAGATGTCCTGTCGTGAGGTGGCAAGTCGAGCGGCCCCGAACGTAACGCACCTCCGCCGACGATCCAAGACGATCCATCCCCGCGGGACCGTGAGCTCGCGGCTTGCCCGAAAGGACCTTGTCCGAGCCGTGTCCGATCGGCAAGATTGCACCATGCCTCCTGCCGCACGAGTCGGCGACCCGACGGGCCACGGGCCCCCGCTTCTCGGGACCGGTTGCCCGACCGTGATGATCGCGAACCTGCCAGCGTGGCGGGCGATCGGAAACCCTGCCGTGATGGCGTCGGTCAACGCCCAGAAGACGACCTGGGACGTCGCAATCAAGGCGGCAGAACTCGCCACTCTCGCCGCAGCCGGTACACCTGGCCTGCCGGCGGCCAAGGCGGCAGAGGAAGCAACCAAAGCTGCTGCCGCCGCGGCAATGTCGGCGGCAATGATGTCCGCGATGGCGGCCGGCGGAGGACCCGGCGGGCCGCCCGATCTGCATACGTGCCCGGTCCCCCTTCCTCTTCCTCCGCATGGCCCGGGCATGGTGCCGCAGGGTTCGACAACCGTGAAGATC
>JANPDB010000970.1:0-6431 GCA_031431255.1 Acidimicrobiia bacterium
GGAGGGTCGGTACGCCCGCATCCACGGCGCGGCGCTTGGCCTCGAGCTTGTCGCCCATCGCCCCGATGGTGCCCGGCGACGGCCCGACCCAGGTGAGGCCGGCGGCCTCGACGGCGGCGGCGAACGCGGCGTTCTCCGACAGGAAGCCGTAGCCGGGGTGGACGCCGTCGGCGCCGCTCGCCAGCGCCGCGGCGACGATCGCGTCGCCGTCGAGGTAGCCGGTGCCC
Source organism: Acidimicrobiia bacterium (assembly GCA_031431255.1). Taxonomy (GTDB): domain Bacteria; phylum Actinomycetota; class Acidimicrobiia; order Acidimicrobiales; family JANYDT01; genus JANLQX01. Next base: position 228 of record JANPDB010000970.1, read on the forward strand.
AGATGCACGGCTTCGTCGGCGTCGCGGACGAACGGCGCCCGCTCGTCGGCGTCGACGTAGACGGCCACGCAGCGGATCCCCATCTCCCGCGACGTGCGCATGATGCGGCGGGCGATCTCCCCGCGATTGGCGATGAGCAGCGAGCGGATCACAGCCGGAACACTCCGTAGCCCGCAGCGCCTTCGACGGTTCGGTTCTTCACGACAGACAGGCACAGGCCCAGGACCGTCCGGGTGTCGCGTGGATCGATGATGCCGTCGTCGGAGATGGCGCCGGTGGCGACGAGCGCCAGCGAGCCCTTCTCCTGGATCTCCTCCACCGTCGCGACGATCGTTGCATCCTCGTCCTCGTCGAAGGGGACGCCGGCCCGTGAGGCCTGATTGCGGCGCACGATCGACATGACTCCGGCGATCTGCTTGGGGCCCATGACGGCGATCTTCGCGGTGGGCCACAGGAAGGTGAAGCGGTTGTTGTATGCCCGACCCGACATGCCGTAGGTTCCGGCACCGTAGGACGAGCCGATGATGACGGTGAGGTGGGGCACCGTCGAGTTCGCGACGGCATTGATCATCTGAGAACCCTTCTTGATGATCCCCTCCGCTTCGAAGTCGCGGCCAACCATGAAGCCGGTGATGTTCTGGACGAACAGCAAGGGCACGTCGATCTGGTTGCAGAGCTGGATGAAGTGCGCGGCCTTTTCCGCCGCCTGCGGGTAGATCACGCCGTTGTTGCCGAGGATGCCCACCTGGTGGCCGTGGATCTGGGCCCAGCCGCACACCATCGTTGGTCCGTAGCGGGGTTTGAACTCCTCGAAGCGTGAGCCGTCGACCACCCGGGCGATGACGTCTCGCACGTCGACGGGCTGGCGGAGGTCTCGACTGACGAGGCCGAGCAATTCCTCCGGATCGTGCACGGGCTCGTCGGCCGGCGCGAGAGCCTCACCGACAGGTTTGCGCCAATTCAAATGGGACACAACCTCGCGGCACAGGCGGATGGCGTCCATCTCGTCCTCGGCGAAATAGTCGCCGAGCCCCGAGACTTCGGCGTGGAGCTTGGCCCCGCCAAGGGTCTCGTCGTCGGACTCCTCCCCGGTCGCCATCTTCACCAGGGGCGGTCCGGCGAGGAAGATCTTCGACTGCTCCTTCACCACGATGTTGTAGTCGGACAGGCCCGGCTGATACGCGCCGCCCGCCGTCGACGACCCGAAGACCACGCACACCGTCGGGATGCGGAGCTTCGAGAGCTCGATCATCTCGTAGAAGAACCGGCCGCTCTCGGCGAAGTGATCGGTCTGCACCTTCCGGCGACTTCCGGTTTCGGTCTCCACCCGGAGGTCGGCACCGGCCGACTCGACGAAACTCACATACGGCATGCGGTTGTCGCGGGCGAGCTGGATGGCCCGCATCCACTTCTTGCCGGCATACGGCGTGAGCGCTCCACCGAGCACCGACGGGTCGTTGCCCAGGATCACGCACTCGGTGCCGGCGATGATCCCGATGCCGATGACCATTCCGCCCCCGATTGTGTAGTCGGAGTCGTACCCGGCAAGCGGGCTGATCTCGTAGAACGGCGTGTCGACGTCGAGCACATTGGCGATGCGCTCGCGCAGTGGGAGCTTGCCCCGCTGACGCAGGCGCTCCATCGCCTTGGGGCCACCACCCGCCTCGGCCTGGTCGAGCAACGTGTCGATCACGCTCAGCTGCTCGAGCAGATCCTCACGGTTCTTCCGGAACTGGCCGCTGCCGGTGTCGACGTTCGAGCGCAGTGGCGGTGCGAGCAACGTCCTGCCTGTGATGGTGCCCATTGGCGGCACGCTAGGGCCGCGGCGCCGATTCACACAAGACTGCCAACTGTTGCCTCCGCTGCTTGTTCGGGCGCGGCCGGTCAGCCGGGTGAGTCGGTCTGCAGCGTCAGAGGCGTGTGCCGCGCGAGGACGGCGAAGTCGATGTCGGCGTGGAGGATCGATGCGTTCACGCGGATGGCGACGGCTGCGATCAGGCAATCGATGAGCTTGCGGACGGTCTCCCCGTTGCGCCGGCATGACCTGTAGAGCGCAGCGGCGTGGTCGTAGTCCTCGGCGATGATCGGCAGGAGCGTGGCCCGAGCAAGCAGACCCCGTAGTTGGGCGAGGTGCTGTTCGTTTCGGGCGCCAGCGAGGACTTCCATGCTGATCGCATCGCAGATGGCGAGGTCGCCGCCGAGCAGATCGTCGACGGCGTTGCACGCCGCGGAGCCGGTGTCTCGCAGGAACTCGATCCACGCGGAGGTGTCGACGAGGATCATCCGGCGCGACTCACTCGCATCTGATCGAGGTCGCCGTCCCATCCCGAGCCGCGTAGGCGCCGGGCGTCATCGAGATCGAGCGGCTCGGCGGCGAGCCTGCGCAGGGCGAGGTTGACGGCATCTCTCTTGGAACTCAAGTGGTAGCGGTCCATGACCGCCTGGCACGCCGCGTCGTCGAGATCGATGTTGGTGCGAGACATACACCAACGATACACCAATCACCGCACGGTGAGCCGTCGCGCTACGCCTTCCAGCGGCGGGTGGCGGGCCCGTGCTCACCCATCGACTGCACAGTGGCCCTTCGGGGCTCAATCCTCACGAGCAGGAAGTCCGGATTGTCGACCGACCCGAAGAACATTGCGGGGTCGTACGGAAACAGGTTGCCCTCCCACAGTCGCCGCTTCTCGCCCATGTCGTTCGTCAGGTCCGCCGTACCCTGCACGTAGATCTCCGCTCCGGGCTGCCACATGACCGAGACCCGCGGATTGGATACGAGGTTCTCGGCCTTCTGCGACTGCTTGTTGGTGCCGAGCCACAGGACCCTGCCCTCGACGAGGATGCTGACCACCGCCACGTTCGGGCGGCCGTCGGCAGACGCCGTCGCCAGGTGAGCGAGGCCCACGAGCTGAGGAGCGATTTCTTCCCAGGTGATGTCCATGCGCAACCGTGTCCAACGGCGAGCGTGCAGCGGCTTCGTCGGTTCGAAGCGGGGTTGGGAGGCTTCGCTCAGGAACGCCGAAACTCTTCTCGTCCGTAGCATCGTGTGCAGTACGAACATATGTTTGATAAACTGTCGGCATGTATCCGTCCGAGATCTGCGATGAAACCGAATGGTTTCTCACCGCCGCCGATGTCGACATGCTCGCCGGGTCAGGCATCGATTCCGATGCCGAGTTCCGGCCGGCCGATCACCGTGATGCGGTGCAGGAGCTGTGGCATTCACTGCAGATCGCCCGGGTCAACCTCCTCGACTCCATCATCTGTTGGGACCGGGCCGATGCCCATGTCCTCGACGGTGCCCGTACTCCGACGGCGTGGCTACGGCACCGGCTGCGTGTTTCGCATTCCCACGCCGTCTCGCTTCTCCAACAGGCCCGGGGTCTACGCGATGCCCCACCGGTCCGTGACGCGCTGCTTGCCGGTGAGTTGTCGTTCGATCAGGCCGACCAACTCCTCCACGTCTTCGTCGCGGCGCGGGCCGAGTACGTGGCTCGTGACGTCGACATGCTGATCGACCACATCTCCACCATGCCCGTCGCCCAATGCCGCATCGTGGCTGGGCACTGGGCGGCCCGGGTCGACGCCGAGGCCCTCGTCGACGGCGACGCTGTGCCGCCGCCGGTCGCACCGACTGTGTCCGAGCTCCGTGTCGGGGAGATCCTCGATGGTGACACCGTCATCGAAGGCGTCCTCAACGCCGCCGACGCCGTCGTCGTGCGCACAGCGCTCGCTGCCGCGCAACGCCTCGCCAAGCCGGTTCCCAGCGGTGATGACGAAGCGCTCGAGGACGGTGTCACCCCGCCCGCCGCTCCGGCGGACCCACGGTCACCGGCGCAACAACGTGCCGACGCATTGGTGCTCATCGCCCAGTTCTTCCTCGACCACCACAACCGCCACGACCACGAGGGTGGATCGATCGGCCGGGCCCACGTCAACGTCGTCGTCAACCTTGACCAGCTCACCACAGCGCACGTCACCGGGAACGCCGAAACCCCCTATTCGGTGAGCGGGCTGGACATGGCGTCGGTGTTGCAGACGTGTTGCGACGCATCCATCACCAGGATCCTCACTGCCGGGCCCTCGCTCACCCTCGACATCGGCCGCGAAACTCGCGTCATCTCACCCGCGCTGCGCAAGGCCGTGACCACCCGTGACCGGACGTGCCGGTTCCCGGGCTGTGACATGCCCGCATGGTTCACCGACGTGCACCACATCTGGCACTGGACCCGCGGCGGACCAACCAACCGGGAAAACTGCTGCCTGTTGTGCCGACACCACCACACCCTGATTCACAAAGGCCGATGGGCCGTCACCGGCAACGCCAATGGCGATCTGATCTTCACCAGTCCCGAAGGCGAATCACACCGCAGCCGACCACCCAACCCCCAACTCCCTCTCCGAAACAGCGCGTAAAACCGGAGTGATTGGGGGCGGCCAGCGCGCCGCGCCGGTCCTTCCTATGCCGATGCTTGCAGTAGTAGAACGCTGACATGACCGAGCAGGAGAATCCGATCGATGCGCACTTGGCGAGTCTTCCGCAGCCCCAGCGCGACACGTTGAGGGCCCTCCGCCTGACGCTTCGCGAACTCCTACCGGACGCGGTGGAGTGCATCAGCTACAACATGCCCTGCTTCAAAGTGGACGGCGTGGCGGTTGCCGGCTTTGAGGGCTTCAAGAATCACTGCTCGTATTTCCCGCACAGCGGCAACGTCGTGCAACAGGTCAGCGGCATCCCCGCTTGGTGCACAGCCGCAACGAAGGGCACGCTGCAATTCCCCGTGGACCGGCCGCTTCCGAAGACCGTGGTGCGCAAGCTCGTCAAGGTACGGCTCGCGGAGATCGCTGCGAAGGCTGCTCGAACCAAGCGCTGATCCTCCGCGACGTTGGGTGCTGACGCCCCTACGTCGTGGGGATGAACAGTGGTCGGCCACCACTGGTCTGCTTATCTTGGGCATGGCTATTCCGGGGGCGAACATAGACGCGAGTCTCGGGGGTGTCTTCCGGCAGTCGGAGGAGACGATTGCGAGGACTCAGCGAATGTTCGAAACGCTCCGCGAGGCATTCGAGACCTACCTGGAGTCCCTCCCTCCGAACATCCGCGCCGTGCGTGAACTCTGGATAAGCAAGCTCCATGATTGCGCCTGTGCAGGGATACCGGTTTGGCATGTGCCACGCACGGAGGTGATCGACGCCCTGATGGATGCTAGTTCCACCGACCGGCGATACCGAGTCCTCGATCATTACCGAGCCGAAATCATCGAGGACTGTCGCGAACAGATTGAACTGCTCGAACCGAATGATCGCCCGGTCCTCATCGAGATGAAAGCGACCTTCGGCGCGGAAGGCTGACCCTCGAGTGCTCAAAACCCGACCATCCGCCGTAGATGGGCCTGGTGAGTGTGAGGTGGAGCGCAGCGGAGGCGGGGCCCGGCAACCAATGACTCAGTAGTACCAGGGGAAGGGGGACCAGTCGGGCGGGCGCTTCTCCAGGAAGGCATCGCGGCCTTCGACTGCCTCGTCGGTCATGTAGGCGAGGCGGGTTGCTTCGCCGGCGAAGAGTTGCTGGCCGACGATGCCGTCGTCGGTCAGGTTGAACGCGTACTTGAGCATGCGCTGCGCGGTGGGGCTCTTGCCGTTGATCTCCTTCGCCCACTGCAGCGCAACGTTCTCGAGGTCGTCATGGTCGGCGACCTCGTTCACGGCGCCCATGCGGTGCATGTCGTCGGCGGAGTATTCGCGCCCCAGGAAGAAGATCTCGCGGGCGAACTTCTGGCCGACCATCTTGGCGAGGTAGGCGCTCCCGTAGCCGCCGTCGAACGAGCCGACGTCGGCGTCGGTCTGCTTGAAGCGGGCGTGCTGGCGCGACGCGATGGTGAGGTCGCTGACGACATGTAGCGAGTGTCCGCCGCCGGCAGCCCAGCCGGGCACGACGCAGATGACGACCTTGGGCATGAAGCGGATGAGCCGCTGGCATTCGAGGATGTGGAGGCGGCCGGCGCGGCCCGGATCAATGGTCGCGGCGCCCTCGCCGTCGGCGTAGCGGTAACCGTCGCGGCCCCGGATGCGCTGATCGCCGCCGGAGCAGAAGGCCCAGCCGCCATCCTTGGGTGACGGTCCGTTGCCGGTGAGCAGCACGCAGCCGACGTCGCTCGTCTGCCGTGCGTCGTCGAGTGCGGTGTAAAGCTCGTCGACCGTGTGGGG
>JANPDB010000971.1:0-1996 GCA_031431255.1 Acidimicrobiia bacterium
CATCTCTTCCTCGAGGGTGAGGATGAGGCGTTGGAGCTCGGGCTTCGGCAGTTCCTTGAACTCGCTCCGCACGTCACCCGCGCGCCGCTTGCGACGGTCGCTGCCGGGCACCGTGGCCCGTTGGGCCGCTTCCTCGGGGCGCAGCATGGCGAGGATGTCGGTGACCGCCTTGCGGATGGTCTCGGGTTTGATCCCATGTTCGAGGTTGTACGCAATCTGCTTGTCCCGACGGACCTTGGTGATCGTGATGGCCCGCTCCATCGACCCCGTCATTCGGTCGGCATACATGATGACCTGGCCGTTCACGTTGCGGGCGGCCCGACCGACGGTCTGGATGAGAGAGGTCTCGCTGCGCAAGAAGCCTTCCTTGTCGGCATCGAGGATGGCCACCAGCGACACCTCGGGCAGGTCGAGCCCCTCGCGGAGGAGGTTGATGCCAACGAGCACGTCGAACTCGCCGAGGCGCAGGTCACGGAGGATTTCGATGCGCTCGATGGTGTCGATCTCCGAGTGGAGGTAGCGCACCTTGAGGCCCTGCTCGAGGAGATAGTCGGAGAGGTCCTGCGCCATCCGCTTGGTCAGGGTGGTGACGAGCACGCGGTCCCCGACGGCGATCCGTTTGCGGGCCTCGTCCATCAGATCGTCGATCTGTCCCTTCGTCGGCTTCACGACGATCTCGGGGTCGACGAGGCCGGTCGGCCGGACCACCTGCTCGACCACCTGGGTGGACTGGCCGATCTCATAGGGGCTCGGCGTGGCCGACACGAAGACGACCTGGTTGAGCTTGTCGTAGAACTCGTCGAAGCGAAGGGGCCGGTTGTCGGCCGCACTCGGCAGGCGGAATCCGTGATCGATGAGCGTTTCCTTGCGCGACCGGTCGCCCTGGTACTGGCCGTGCACCTGCGGCACGGCGATGTGTGACTCGTCGATCACGAGCAGGAAATCCTTCGGGAAGTAGTCGATGAGCGTGAACGGAGCCTCGCCGGGGGCGCGCGCGTCGATGTGGCGGCTGTAGTTCTCGATGCCGTTGCAGTAGCCGACCTCGGCCATCATCTCGAGGTCGTACTGGGTACGCATCTGGAGGCGCTGGGCTTCGAGGAGCTTGTTCTCCTCCTTGAACCACGCGAGGCGCTGCTGCAGTTCCTGCTCGATGGTACCGATGGCCCTCGACATCCGCTCGTCGCCGGCGACGTAGTGGGTGGCCGGGAACACCATGACCTCGGTGAGCTCGCCCAGCTGTTCACCGGTGACGGGATCGACCATCACAAGTCGCTCCACGGTGTCGCCGAACATCTCGATGCGCAGCACGTGCTCTTCGTAGGCCGGGTGCACCTCGACGGTGTCACCGCGGACTCGGAAGTTCCCCCGGACCAGGTTGGCGTCGTTGCGGTCGTATTGCATATCGACGAGACGACGCAGGATCGAGCGCTGGTCGTAATCGACCCCGGTGTGGAGTTCCAGGAGGTTGCCGCGGTACTCCTCGGGGTTCCCCATGCCGTAGATGCAGCTCACGGACGCCACGACGATGGTGTCGCGCCGCGTCAGCAGGCCGGAGGTCGACGCATGGCGGAGCCGGTCGATCTCGTCGTTGATCGATGAGTCCTTCTCGATGTAGGTGTCGGACGAGGCGATGTAGGCCTCGGGCTGGTAGTAGTCGTAGTAGGAGACGAAGTACTCGACCCGGTTGTTCGGGAAGAACTCCCGGAACTCGTTGGCCAACTGGGCAGCGAGCGACTTGTTCGGCGCCAGGATCAGCGTGGGCTTCTGCACCTGTTCGATCGTCCAGGCGATCGTGGCCGACTTGCCGGACCCGGTGATGCCCAAAAGCGTCTGGAACCGATCGCCGCGCTTGATCCCTTCGACCAGGTTGGCGATGGCTTCGGGCTGGTCACCCGCTGGTTGGTAGGCCGACTCCACCTTGAAGGGCTTGCCCGGGAGCTGTCGGACGGGAGCGTCGGTCGAGGTTACGGACATCCCACGAGTGTAAGGACCCCTC
>JANPDB010000972.1:0-5667 GCA_031431255.1 Acidimicrobiia bacterium
ATCCGGGCCAACCAGGCGCGCAAGTCGGGTCGTCCCGGCGGCACCTCCTCGGGTCGGCCGTCGTCGGATCAGTCGTGGGGTCGCCCGTCGTCGCCGCGCCCGTCTTCCGGAGGTCAGGCTGCGGGCCGACCCGTTTCGGCCGGTCGACCGTCTTCGGAGCGAAGGAATGCGAACGCAACGACCGCGTCGGCCGCCACCAACAACCGGCCGTCGACCCCATCGGCCGGCAGGACTGCGTCGAACCGGTCCACCCGGCACCGCAACGGCGCGTAGGGAAAGCCCGCTGACGACACCGTCAGCGTGAGCGCCCCGCGGAGAACCACGAGCGCAACCGCGTCCTCGAGTTCGACGGCTTCGCCTTTCGCGAATCCTCGGACCTCGAGGTGCGGCCTTCGGGACTCCTGCGTTCGCCGCAACATGAGGTTCAGGTCACGGACCGGTCCATCGAGCAGCTCGGCGCTCGTCGGGAGATCTCCGGCAAACGACACGGACTCGAATGTGCCCACCTCCCTCGCGTCGGAACCTTCGACAAGCAGGCGCATACCCTGGCCCGCAGCGACAACCAGGCTTCTGTCGGTGTCGGGAAGCAGCGAGAACGGTCCGTCCTCGTTCACGTCGGCGAGGCTGAGCCGCCACACCCATGCTTCACCGCTCGGGTAGGTGGCGATCTCTTTGGTCGAGCCCCGACCGTTCGCCCATGGCATCGCTCGGTGGTCGCGTTCGGGTTGCCACTTCATCGACGCCAAGCTTGGCAGCCACGGCGAGCAAAGCGGGACCCGTAAGGTGAGAGCGATGGCACTCCGAACGGCGGCTCGTGTGGGCGGGGTCCTCGGCCCGGCAATGTTCCTCTTCGGATGGATCATCAGCGCGCTTCGTACCGACGGATACTCGGTCATCGAGGACGCGATCAGCCGGCTGGCCGCGGTGGGCGCTCCGACACGATGGTTGATGAGCGCCGGCTTCATCGGCTTCACCGTCGGAGTGGCGGTCTACTCATACGGGTTGCGCTCGATGTTGGACGGTCCGGCGTGGATCGCCGCGTTGATCGCATCGATCGCCACCCTCGGGGTTGCGCTCTTCCCGCTCGACCACTCGAGCGGCGTCGATCTGCTCCACGGCGCGGCGGCGTTCACCGGATACATCGCCCTCTCCGCCCTCCCCCTCTATGCGGCCCCAGAACTGGCGAGCCGAGGCCTGGTTCGGGCGGCGCGCCTCTCACGGGTCTGCGGCACGATCTCGTCCCTGGCGTTGGCGGCCACGCTGCTCGGCCCGGCACACGGACTGTTCCAACGCATCGGCGTCACTGTCGGCGATGCGTGGATCGCGACATCTGCGCTGTTGCTGTTGGCCAGGTCGACGTTGCCTTCGCCTCCCGTATCGGTCGCTGACCGGTAGATCGTTCCCTCTCGCAAATCCGTACCCTGGTGACATGGCCACGACCGCCGGATACTCCGGAACCCCGCTACCGAAGAAGCTCGGCATCACCGAGGGCGCCAACGTCATTGCGCTCGGCGCTCCGCACGGGACGATCGATCTGCTCGAGCCGCTCCCTCACGGCGTCCGCCTTCGAACGGCCCTCCGCACGGGAACGAAGGCCGACGTCGTTCTCGCGTTCGTCACGAAGCGTTCCGCCCTCGATCAGCTCGTGACCCGTGCGGGGCCGGTGGTCTTTCCGGCGGGTGGGCTATGGATCTGCTGGCCCAAACGCACCTCGGGAGTACCGACGGACATCACCGAAGACGTGTTGCGTGAGGTGATCCTGCCGACCGGTCTGGTCGACAACAAGGTCTGCGCGATCGACGCCACGTGGTCGGCGCTCCGGTTCGTCTGGCGCAAGGAGCTCCGCGCGTGACGAACCGCAGCCCCGCTACCTGCGGCGTTCGGTGCGGTCAGCCCGACGTCGTTTCCACGTCGGTGAACACGCGTCACAGGTCCACGATCATGCTGATGCGATTGTGACCGTCGATCATCCGCGCACGTAAGTACCGGGCAAGGTCGGTGTCCCGGCTCCCAAGTGCCGCGGGGTTCTCGATGCAGGCGAGAGCGGCCGAACGCGACAAGGGCGCCGATTCCGTTCGCGGAAACGACGCCCTGGCCAGATGCTGCGTGTGCTTACAGCTTCTTCGTGAGGTCGAGGAACTCGTTGGTGTAGATGTCCGAAGGCTTGAGGTCAGCCTTCGGAGGCGTGCCGAGCTTGGTGTAGATCGGCGTTGCCTTGGTGATGAGCTCGGCAACCCGGGCTTCGTCGAAGGTGCCGAACACGCCGTCGGGGCCGTTGGCCATAAGACCATCGGCAATGATCGTCTTCACCGCATAGTCGGCAACTCCTTGGCTATAGACCCAGCCGTTGTTGTACTTCGCGACGAGTTCGAGGACCAACGTGTTCGTTGCGGCCGGATCCTTGAGGTAGTCGATCGACGCCTGCTGCATGATCGGAACCAGCTTCTTGAAACAGTCGGCGTACTTGGTGATGTTCTCCGGCTTCGTGGCGATGGACTCGGCATAGTTCCTCCAGCCCGCGTCGTTGATGTACGCGTACTTGACCGGCTTGCCCCACTCCTTGACCTCGTTCTGGTAAATGTACGGCTCCGCGGAACCGAAAATCTGGGAGGCGGACTTGCCCTGGTCGGCGACGAACAACGCCGGCGAGCCGTCGTAGTTGCCATCGACCTGTGCCTTGTTCAGGATGCCCTCGGTGGTGAAATAGTCCATGTACGCGGCTCCCGAGAAGTAGCGAACCTTCGCACCGGTCTTGCCGAGATCGGCGATGGTCTTCACGTCCGGATACGTTGCCGGGTCCCACATGATGGCTTGGGGATTCTTCTCGAACGGCGAGAAGATTGCCTTGGTCGGATTCTTCGCCGAGAGCTGAATCGCTTCGTCGGTGTAGACGTAACCGAGAAGAAGGTTGGCGTCCTGGTACATCTGCGAGGTGACGGTCTGGAAGCCGATGGCCGGGCCACCGGAGCGGACCTCGACCTTCACGCCGGTGTCCACACCTCCGGCCATGAGCGTGCCGGTGACGAGCTTCTTGTCGGCGTTGATCTCGGGGTTTGGACCGAACAGCTGGTACAGGAAGCCGTGCTCGGCTTCAGGGTTCCAGTCGGTCTGGATGGCAACGGTCGCCGGACAGACGTCCTTCAGGCTGACGTCGGCGGCGGGAGCCGCAGCGGTGGTCTCGGCGGCCACGGCCTCGGTCTCGGCGGCGATGGCTTCGGTCTCCGCGGCTATGGCCTCGGTCTCGGCCGGGGCGGCCTCGGTGACAGCCGCTTCGGTCTCGGCAGGGGCGGCGGTGGTATCGGCGGAATCGCTGCTGCATGCCGAGAGGGCAAGAACAGCAGCAAAAGAGGTCGCGAGTAGGGCGCGCTTACGCAATGGGGCTCCTTCAGTGGTCGGGTTGTGTGGGTTGATGCGGGAACGGTCAGGTACGGCGGAACGGTCAGATGCTGCGGGACTGTCTGGCACGGCGGGAACTGCGGTGTGTCAACGGGTGCTCTCGTACCAGTGGCCGATGGTCTTGTCGGCCAGCCAGGTGAAGAACACGAAAACCATGATGCCTATGAAGGCGGCGATGAGCACTGCCCCGTACATCGCCTCGTTCTGGAGACGGGAGCGGAAGTTGTCGATGAGGATACCGATGCCCGGCTGTCCCTGGCGGAAGAACGTGTCACCGACCACGGCCCCGATCACCGAGAGGCCTGCGGCGATCTTGAGGCCGGCGAACATCGCTGGCAACGCGGCCGGGAACTGCAGCTTCGTTAGCCGCGTCCACCTGGACGCCTTGCGCAGCGTGAACAGGTCATGTTGACCCTGTTCCGCCGACAGCAGACCGAACAGTGTGTTCGACACGATCGGGAACAGCGAGATGATGATGCAGACGATCACCCGAGCCTTGAAGTTGAAGCCGAAGAACACGGCAAGCAGGGGAACGAAGGCAAGGATCGGCACGGCCTGGAGCGCCACGAGATACGGAAACAGCGATTTCTCGATCCACTTCGCCTGGCTCATGACCACGGCGAGGAAGATGCCGAGCACGATCGCCACAACCAGACCGATGAACGCCACGCGCACCGACAGGACCGTGGCGGAGACCAACTGCTTGCGAACCTGATCGTTGGTGACCGACTCGTTGATCACCCGGTGGGGCGGGGGAAGGAGGAATCCTGGTTTGTTGAACAGGTGCTTGAGCCCCCACGAGGACATGAAGTACCAGAGCCCGAGAAACGCTCCGAAAACCACTACGGGGAGCGATCGGTAGAGCGCGACGCGGCCGCGTCGCTCGGCGACGCTGCGCGCGTCAACGTCCTGCCCCGTGTAGCGGGTCAGGTTCGATCGCACCGACGGCTCGGCGGGAAACGTCGGCGAGTTGCTCGGCATCTGGGGATCATCAGTCATCGGCGTGCTCATACGTGGGCGCCCCGCAGTGCATGCGAAACCTCGCCGCACAGCTCGGCAAAGGCAGGGTCGAATCGCAGCTCTGGCGAACGCGGGTAGCTGAAGGGTACGTCGAAATCGCCGACGATCTCGCCGGGTCGACCGGACATGACGAGCACCCGGGTCGAGAGAAACACGGCCTCGGCGATCGAGTGCGTGATGAACAGCGACGCGAACCGCTGGCGCTGGAACAGGGAGAGGAGTTCGTCGTTGAGTCGCTCCCGGGTGATCTCGTCGAGCGCGCCGAACGGTTCGTCGAACAGGAACACGCTCGGGTTCATAACGAGGGCACGGGCGAGCGAGCACCGCATCTTCATCCCGCCGGAGAGCTGCTTGGGGTACTTGTCCTCGAATCCCCGGAGGCCCACGAGATCGATCACGTCCGATGCCATCGACCGACGTGTCGCCTTGTCGACGCCACTCAGCTCGGCCATCAACTCCACGTTGGATTGCACCGTGCGCCACTTGAGCAACGTTGCGTCCTGGAAGACGTAGCCGAGGCTCTCCCGGTCCACGGCGACGGTCCCGCCGGACTGCTGGACGAGTCCGGACGCGATGCGCAGCAGCGTCGACTTGCCACAGCCTGATGGTCCGACGACCGTGACGAACTCCCCCGGGTGCACGGTGAACGTGGCGTTTCCCAACGCTCGTGTCCCGTCCGGAAAGGTCATCGAGACGTTCTCGAACACAAGAGCCGGCGTGCGGCCGTTCTCATCCATCAGTGCATCACCATCCCACCGGAGACATTCATCGCCTGGCCGGTGCAGTAGTCGGAATCCGTCGAGGCGAGGAAGAGCGCCGTTCTGGCGACGTCGGACGGCTCGGCCAAGCGGCCGAGCGGTGACTTCGACGACCACGCGTCCACCATCGCCTCCGTGCGCGTGGCGGCTCCCATCTCCGTGAGCACGTAGCCGGGGCAGATGCAGTTCACGTTGATACCGTGCGCCCCGAACTCCATCGCGCTCACTCGGGTGAAGGCGATGACCGCCGCCTTCGACGCGCAGTAGTGCGCTTGGTTCGGGCTCCCCAACTTCCCGCCCATCGAAGCCATGTTGACGATCTTCCCGGCGCAGACCTTCTCGCCGCGGCCCTGCTCGATCATCGCTCGCACCGCAACCTGGGTGGTGAAGAGCATGGACCGGGCATTGACCTCGAACATCAGGTCCCAGTCCTCCGCCGACATGTCGAGGATCGACGAGAACCGGAGCACACCGGCGTTGTTGACGAGCACGT
>JANPDB010000973.1:0-8303 GCA_031431255.1 Acidimicrobiia bacterium
CGCCTTCACGGCCAACCCCGCCGGGTCGGTCGATCGCGCCATGCGGTGCATCGGCATCGGGTAAGGCTGACCGGTATAGGCCGAACTTCGCCGCCAGTACTTCTGCATCGGTTCGGCGGCACGGATCGGATCCCAGTCGCCGCGTCCCCCGGAGGCATCGTGGACGAGCCCGCCAAGGACAACGCGCCAGCGAAGGTGCGTGCCGTATCGCCATTGCAGGAGCCGGAGCTTCGGCTCGGTACCCCAGGCCCACGAACAGATCGGGTCGGTGTATTCGACGACGTCGGCACTCGGGTGGTCGCGGTCGTGGGGCATGGTGTCCTCGTGACGAGAAGTGGTGGACCCCAGATGAGCAGGTTTGGGGTGGACACGCCAGCTCGGAGACGGCGAGCCTCGATCGACCGAGGCAGCGCCGGGGAAGCGGGTCCCAACTTCTCAATTCGTTCGTTGGCCGCCTCTCACGAGCGGTCACGGACCCGGCCACGTGCCTGTGAACCGGCAGACCCTCGGCTGCGGTCTCGTCGAGGAAGCGCAGAAGCTGTGTGACCAGCAATGAATGCGAGGAACTCGGCTGGAAGGAGAACGAAACCGGTCGTCCCGACACACGCGCCATCTCGCGAATCAGCCCGGTGTCGTCTTCGACGTCGTCGCCATGCCAGCAGCCACGTACGGCCCGCTCAACCCCGGTGGCCGGTGAGCCGATGGGTTCGTTCATGATGATGGTCGACGGCGAGCTCTCACGGTGGGTCGGCATGCTGTGGGATCGGCGCGGAACCGACCTCCACCTGTCGGACAGTTCCCCTCCGCTGATCCGCAAGGGCGGAAATCTCGAGCGGCTACCCGATGAACGGGTGCTGAGCGGCAAGGAGATCTACGGGCTGCTTCACGAGATCTTCGACGTGGAACAGCGCGAGCAGTTCGAGCACCACCGGGAGGTCGACTTCGCGGTCGCCTGGGAGGGGAAGGCCCGCCTGCGCGGCAACGCGTTCTACCAGCGCGGTGAGGCTTCCTTGGCGCTGCGCATTATCCCGTCAACGGTTCCCGGCTTCGACGAGATCGGCATGCCGCAGGCGGTTCGCAACCTGGCGACGCTGCCTCAGGGCCTCGTGCTGTTCACCGGGCCGACCGGATCGGGCAAGTCGACGTCGATGGCGGCGCTGATCGACTGGATCAACGAGAACCGGGCCTGCCACATCCTCACCGTCGAGGACCCCATCGAGTACACCCACGAGCACAAGAAATCGATCGTCAGCCAACGCGAGATCGGCAGCGACGCGAACAGCTGGGACCGGTCGCTTCGCTCGGCCCTGCGGGAGGACCCCGATGTGGTGCTGGTGGGTGAGATGCGCGACACCGACTCGATCGCCATCACGCTGACGTTGGCCGAGACTGGTCATCTGGTGTTCTCCACACTGCACACCAACGACACGTCGCAGGCACTCGACCGCATCGTCGACGTGTTCCCGGCGGAGAAGCAGGCACAGATCCGCATGCAGCTGGCCGGTTCACTGTCCGGTGTCATCGCCCAGCGGCTCATCCCCAGGGCCGACGGACAGGGCATGGTCGCCGCCTACGAGGTGCTCATCGCCACCCACGCGGTGCGGAACCTGGTGCGTGAGGGCAAGACACGCCAGATCCGCAACGTCATCACCACGAGCCAGGCCGACGGGATGATGACCCTCGAGATGGGCCTGTCCAAGCTCGTCACGAGCGGCGCCATCACCTACGAGGACGCGGTAGCCCGCGCACTCTATCCGAACGAGATCGTGCAGCCCCCGCCTCCGCCGCCCACGGGGCGCTTCCGGCGGTAGGCGGCAGACTCGTCGGGCGCGGAAAGGGCGCCGTCGGAAGACGGCGCCCTCTCAGCGGTCAGACCTGATCAGGATCAGGTCAGAAGATCATCACGGGACGAGGCAGGCTCCGTATGTCGGAGGGTTCACAGCTCCTGTCGCCGGGGCAACCACTGCGCCGAACGTCATGGTGAAGGTCCAGCCCTTGCCGGTCACGGTGTTCACGCCAAGAGCCAGCGGAGCCGTAACGCCGTTGGCATCGAAGTAGGCGGTGGGGCCTCCGGTCAGCCCGGCCCAATCGCCGGGGTACAGAGCATTCGCATCATCGACGTGGTAGGCCTCGACGGCCGTCTTGACCGACGACAAGTTCGTCTTGCAGGCCTCGGCGGCTCCCTTGTTCTTGAATCCGGCCGAAGCGAAGATCACCACGCCGGCGAGGATGCCGAGGATGACGATGACAATGAGGAGTTCGATGAGGGTGAATCCACCCTCGTTGTTCCGTGCTGCTTTGATTCGCTGATACATGGTTGCCTGTCTTTCGATGTGAGTTTGGTTGTTGGAGGTACTGCGAAGGTTCCCGCCGGAGAGCGGTGTTGAGGTAGGCCGGTGCAGATCACATCGCACTTGCCCTTGGTGCTGGTGCTGCTGTGGTGGTGGCGGACATCTGAGTGGCGCTCCGGAGATCCGGTTCGCCGGCGAATGGACGGTGCATCACGGCACCGGGTAGTTGGCGCTGCACGTCGTCGTGTCGTTCCCTCCGCTCATGGCACGCTGCACGTGGCAGGGTCGGAGGCCGACGGGTCACGATCGACCCGCCAGTTCTGGACATACACGGTGCGCTGGTCGTCGTCGTAGACCGTCACGCTGGCGAGCGAGCACAGTTCCGGTTCGAGTTGGCCGCTCGGCGTGGTGTCGCACGCGTTGGTTGTCGCACCGTTGATCTGACCCGGGCAGCTGCGGGCCATCAGCACGTAGCGGCGAGACGTCCCGCTCGGCACGAACACTCCGAAGTTGTCGCTAATGATCGAGTTGCTGGCGAACAGCTCGAGCCGCCCTGCCACCACCGTGTTGCGGATCATCTCGATGGCGTTGTTCGAGCCCTTGAACGCGATGCTCGAGTCGGGTGCGAAGACACCGCTGTGGAGGATGAACTCGGGTTGTGCCACACCGACCGAGATCAGATCGCTCGTGAGGTTGAGTTTGTTCGCGACCTGGAAGGACGCCACGCCGTAGTCCGTCCCACCCTGGTACTTGCTCACCACCACGCTCGGCAGCAAGAGATCCGTGCCGGTGGTCCGGTAGCCGAACAGCTCGACCCGGCCTTGGTTGCGCACGTTGATGGCCGAACGGTCACCGAGGACGAACACGACGCCGTAGTTCGTGCCCGGATCGGACTCCGTCAGGCCGGGACACTGACCGGCGATGTCGATGGACGAGAACTTCTGGTCGGCTTCACGGCCGGGCCCTGCCGGCCACGCCACGCCACCGACGACCGCGGTGTCGATGTTCCACGTCTTGTTGAACGAGAAGTTGTAGATGCCGGGCTGGAAGAAGTTGACGCTGGCGAGTGGCGGAGCCGTTGTGTAATTGCCCGGCGAGAACACCTTGCACCCACCGCCGTTCAACACCTGGGGCAGTGGGTTGTTGACCGCCGGCGGGTTGGGAATGGTGGGGGGCGTCACGGCGCTGATGCCCACGGTGCAGGCCTTGATGTTGCCGTACGTGTTCACCAGTTTGTCCGGCATCGGCCCCGGCACCAGCGTGCCGGAGGGACAGTTGGCGACCGTGGGTGCCAGCACGTCGCCATCGATCTGCAGGGGAGCACCCAGTCCCCACCCGTCGTTGCCGCCGGTGGTGTCGCTGCCGTTGTACACGGGGCCGACGATGTTCTTCTTGACGAACTTGGCCCCACCGGCACCACCAGTGACGATCTCGTTCTTGTTCGCCGGGGTCGAGTTGTTGAGGTACACCGCGAAGCTACGCGCCCGGTCGCTCGACAGGCCTGGATCACCCTTGCAGATGATTTCGACCTGTCGATTGTTGAGCGACATCAGCTCTCGCGTGTAGTCGCCCTGGCAGAAGCCGTCACGACCCTGGCGCAGGCTGTTCACCGCCCACTCGAGCGCCGTGTTCGTTGCGACCTCGCGGTTCTGCACCTTGCGCACCGAGAATGACTGACGCGTGATCGTGCCCTCGAAGGTGATGAGCGCGAGCGAGACAAGGGAGATCGCGGTGAGGAAGATCAGCACCATGATGAGCGCTGCACCCTCTTCATTCGATCGACGGTGGATCCGGCTCATGCCGTCACCGAGTTCGAGCCGGAGGCAACGTTGTAGTTGCCATCACCGGCGAATGCGGCGGTGGCCGTGTAGGTCCTGCCCGATTTCACTGCGACGACGCATGTGGTGCTCGGCTGCGCGTTCGAGCAGCTCGCGTTGCCGAGACTACTGGTCAGCGTCCACGTGACCGCTGCCGTCGGAGCCACCTGACCCGCGACGCCCGTGAGCGTCGCGGTGAACGTGATGTTCCCGCCTGAGACTGCCGAGTACGTCACGGCCACCAACGGCGTGCCCTTGATGGTGAACGTGTTGACGGCAGTCGTGGCGCCGTTGTAGTTCGTGTCGGCCGCGATCGATGCCGAGGCGTTGTAGGTGCCGAGCTTCGACGCCGTGATCGTGCACGTCGCCGTGGTGACGTTGCCGGCGCTCGACGTGCCCGTCGGCGAGCAGGCGGTGACCGCTCCGGTGAGGGACCAGGTGACGGCACCACTCGGGCCCGGGCCACCGGTTGCACCCGTGAACGTCGCAGTGAACGTCACCGTGTTGCCGAGGGTGGGGGTCGCCGGCGATCGGGTGATAGCGGCCGTTGGTGTCACCTTGCTGACGGTGAACGAGCCCGAGGCAGTGGCCGTGTTGAAGTCGGCCGTGGCGGGGATCGTGGCCGTCGCCGTGTAGGTCTGCGCCGCCGCGGCACTGACCACACACGTCGACGTGCTCGTGCCCGTGGTGCCCGTGAGCGGCGTCGTCGACGTGCAGGTGACGCCGGTCCAGTTCACCGTCGGCGCCGCGATACCGGCGGGCCACGTGACGGTGGCGGTGAACGTGCCCGAGGCTCCGAGCACGGGAGACGCAGGAGCGGCGCTGACCGAGATCGTGGGCGTCGCCTTGGCGACGGTGAAGCTGTCGACGGCCGACGTCGCAGGGTTATAGTTCACGTCTGCGACGATGGCCACGAATGCCGTGTACGTGCCGGCCTTCGGGGCGACGATGGTGCATGTGGCCGATGCGGAGTTGCCGGAGCCGCTCAGCGGTGTGGTCGATGCACAGGTCGTGACCGGACCGGTGAGTGTCCACGTCAGCGCACCGGTCGGCGTGGGTCCACCGACCGGACCTGCGACGATGGCGGTGAACACGACCGTGTTGCCCAACGTCGGCGTGACCGGGGCATGCGCCACGCTGGCGGTGGGTGTCGCCTTCGGGATGGTGATCGCGAGCGTTGCCGAGGTCGCGGCGTTGTAGTTCGCATCCGCCGCAACGGTTGCCGTGATGCTGTACGTGGCGACGGCGGAGGCGCTGAACGTGCACGTGGCCGTCCCCGTCGGGCCGGCGCCGGTGAGTGGCGTCGTGGCCGAGCACGTTACGCCTGCCCAGCTCATGGCTCCCGCAGGGGTCGCTCCACCGACGGGACCGGTCACCGTCGCAGTGAGGGTCACTGTCTGCCCGAGTGTGGGGGAGGCGGGCAACGACGTCACGGCGATCCCCGGGGTGACCTTGGCCACCGTGACCGTGTCGGTCCCGGAGGCAGTGACGTAGTTGACATCGGCCGCCAGCGTCGCGGTGACGTCGTACGTGCCTGCCTTCGAGGCATCGACGGTGCACGTCGTCGCGGTGGTCGTCGAGCATGCCGTCGCCGCGCCGGTCACGGTCCAGGTGATGGCTCCGGTCGGCGCCGGTGCTCCACCCGCTGCCGGGACGGTGGCCGTGAACGTCGCCGACTGGCCGAGCGTCGGCGTTGCCGGCGTGTGCGTCACCGTGACCGTCGGCGTCACCTTGGCGATCGTGAAGCCGCCCGTGGCCGATCCACCGGCGTACCGGGCGTCGCCGCTGTAGGCCGCCGTGACCGCGTAGGTGCCAGCGGTGGGTGCTGCGAATGTGCAGGTGGCCGTGACGACGTTGCCTGCACCGACCAGCGGGGTCGCCGTCGCACAGGCTGAAGTGGGTCCGCCGAGCGTCCAGGTGATGCCGCCCGTCGGCGTAAAGCCACCTGCGCCGGTGACCGTGACGGTGTACGACACCGTGTTGCCGAACGTGGGGTTTGCCGGAGTCGGTCCGGACAGCGTGACCGCCGCCGGCGGTAGCGTCGCCGTCATCGCCATCGACAGCGACGCAGGCGGGCCGATGAGGAGGATGTCAGTCGGGGGGACGACCGGCGAGGCCAGAGGATCGCCCGGATCGACACGGTCGTAGATGAGGACGTTCTTCGTGTCGAGGTTGTTCGGAAACTTCGCAGCGCCGAAGCACGTGTTGCTCGACCAGGTGAGGCCCGCCTGCGTCAGCACGCACTCGGCGTCCGTGCCACCGCCGACCTTGGACGCGCCATCGAACGCTGCGACGGGCTGCGTGCAGGCACCGACGGCGTCGGGTGGCAGGTTGTTGTTCGCCGTCACGGTCACCGTCACCGGGTAGTCGAGCGTGTTGGCGCCCTTCGCGGACATCACGGCGGTAGTAACGTTGCCACCCGTGATGTTGCAGCTCTGCACGACCGGCAAGGTCGTGGTCGTGCTGGTCGCAATCGACGGCGCGGTCTCCGGCACGCGCACCGCAGCGCGGATGGTCACCGGTGTGCTGACGGCACGAGAGAGGATCCCGAGTGAGAGCGACACCGAGTCCTTCAGCGCGCTGATCGTCACCGGACGGGGTCCGGGCGCTGGATTGTCCCAGCCGGCCGGTAGGGATGCGGGATCGATGTCCTCGGCGATCACCGAGTTCGCCGACGGAGCGGCACCGGTCACGCAGAACGTGCGCCAGATGCTGCCGGTCGTTCCACCGACTGCCGGCGACTGGTAGCGATAGGACGCGATGTACGTACGCGTGCCTCCGATGGGATCACGGGTCTCGATGCGCAGGAGGTTCGTGGTTCCTGCCGGCGTGTCGCTGCAGCCCGTCGTTGCGGTCGGCGAGTTGCTGAGCCACGTCGCCAGGTTGACGGGCACCGCGCTGGAGATGTCCGACGACAGCCACAGGTTGAGGCCGTTCGATGATGCAGCGCCGGGAAGGATCGTCTTCACCTTCTCGGTGCCGCGGTAGCTCACGACGAACGCCGTGCCGAGCGCACCAATGAGCAGCGTCGTGATCACCATCGACAGCAGCAGCTCGATGAGTGTGAAGCCAGACTCGGGCTGCGCGTGGAGCTCACGCAACCGCTGACGGATGACGGAAAGGCTCACGGCCGCTTCACCACCTGGATCGTCTGAACTGCGGTGTCGCCCGGCGACGACACCGAGATGGTCAGCCGTTGGACCTGCTTCGTCGGCTCCGTGGGGCACGGGTTCGCCCCGGCAGGATCGGTCGTGACATCGAAGTTCGGGTTGCGGGTCCAGTTCTCGATGCTCGTGAGGGTGATCGTCCAGGCCGTCGTGGGCCGAACGGCGCTCAGCACCCCCTGATAGGTGTTGAGCGGCGTGGCCGAGACGCAGTCCCACGGGGCGAGCTGCACGTCGTTGACGACACGCGTGACGACTTGGCTGACCTGCGCGCGGTATTTGATGGAGCCCGACGCACGCACGGAGCTAACGAGCGCGCCGATGACAGCAACCATCGCCACGCCCATGACCACGATCGCGATCATGAGCTCGATGAGGGTGTCGCCCCGCTCGGAGCGCGCCGCCGGACCCTTGACCATGTCAGATGTCCACCTGGTTGAAGATGCCGTACATCGCCGAGACCAGAGCGACGGCAACGAAACCCACGACCAGACCCATGAAGACGATCACTGCCGGCTCGAAGAGATCGGTGAACCGCTTCAGCTTGTACTCGAGCTCACGTCCGTAGAAGGTCGCGGCGGAGCTGAGCTGATCATCGAGTGTCCCTGTGGCTTCCCCCACCCGGATCATCTGGCGGGCAGCTGCCGGGAACAGGCCCGTGGCGGCAAGGGGGGCAGCGATGCCGGCGCCTTGCATCATCTCCTCACGGATCTGGTGCAGCCCGTCGCGGTAGACCCGGTTGCCTGTTGTCTCGCCGGCGACGAGCAGCGCATCGGGCAACGGCACGCCGGCCTGAACCATCACCGAGAGAATCCGGCAGAAGCGCTCCACGATCGACGTGCGGAGCAGCACGCCGACCCTCGGGATCTTCAAGAAGAACGCATCGCGCGCCTTCTTGCCCGCGTCCCTGCGGGTCAACGCGAACAGGACGACGAACAGCGCGACGAGCAACGCCACGAACAGAAGGCCGTACTTGGACGTAGCGTTCGTGAAACCGACCAGCATGCGCGTTGCGAGGGGCAGTTTGGCAC
>JANPDB010000974.1:0-1714 GCA_031431255.1 Acidimicrobiia bacterium
CTGCGTGAAGTACCTCGAGCGCATGTCGAAGATGGGCATGACGCTCGAAATCGAGCTCGGCATCACCGGAGGCGAGGAGGACGGTGTCGACAACTCCGACAAGGACCAGGCCGACCTCTATTCGAAGCCCGAGGAGGTCGCGTACGCCTACGAGCGCCTGATGAACGTGAGCGACCGCTTCACCATCGCGGCGGCCTTCGGCAATGTGCACGGCGTCTACAAGCCGGGCAACGTGAAGCTCACGCCGACCATCCTGCGCGATGCCCAGGCCTACATCGCCGAGAAGTTCTCGACCGGTCCGAACCCGGTGAACTTCGTGTTCCACGGCGGTTCCGGGTCATCGGCGGCGGAGATCGCCGAAGCCATCAGCTATGGCGTCATCAAGATGAACATCGACACCGACTTGCAGTGGGCGTTGTGGGACGGTATCCGCCAGTTCGACATCGACAAGCACGACTACCTGCAGGGTCAGCTCGGCAACCCGACCGGTCCCGATTCGCCCAACAAGAAGTTCTACGACCCGCGCGTCTGGCTGCGCGCAGCCGAGGTGAGCTTCGTGGCCCGACTGGAGCAGGCGTTCGCCGAGCTTGGGAACACGAACACCCTCGGCTGACCGGTCTTCTCTGCCGGTGCTCCGATCGCCGATGCACCGGTGACGTTGGCCCACCTACGGATTGGCCTCGAGAAAGGCTTCGATCGACACCGAAGGCTCGGGGTCGTAGGTCGGCGGACACGTTCGGCAGACCGTGTCGTGGAAGCGCGCTGAGGTGTGCTCGCTCACGAAGTCGCGCAGCGACATCTGGGACTCGCGGAGCACAACGTCGCCGCACATCACGCACGAGGGGAACGAGCGGTCGAACACATCGAAGGTGGCCAATGACTCGGCGAGCAATCGACGCACGACCGTTCCTTCGAGAAGTCGGCTGACCTGGTTCCCCAGGGCCCGCAATGCGCTGCGCTGCGAATCCGACAGGTTCCGGGGCACTCGGTCGATCACGCACAGTGTCCCGAGGTTCATTCCCTCTGCCGAACGCAGCGGCACTCCTGCGTAGAAACGGATGAACGGTTCGCCGATGACGAGGCCGTTGTCCACGAACCGATCGTCGAGCCGGGTGTCGGCGACCTCGAACAACTCTTCGTCGAGGATCGCCCAGGCGCACATCGACAAACAGCGATCGGTCTCCAAGACGTCGAGCCCGACCCGCGCCTTGAACCACTGCCGTTCCTCGTCGACGAATGACACCAGCGCGATCGGGGTGTCGCAGATGTAGGCGGCAAGACGGGTGATGTCGTCGAACGCAGCGTCAGGAGCCGAATCGAGAATGTCGTAATAGCGCAGGGCTTCGAGCCGACTCGCCTCGTCCACGGGTTTGGGAGCAGACATCAGTTCCTCTTGGAGGTACCCGGTCGGTTGACACCACGCGTCATGACCGGTTCTTCGTTCCGTCGACCGATCGCGACACTACCGGATGGGTTGCGAACTCTGATGTATCACCGCTCAGCAGGCGGCCGGCCGGTTCGCCGCCCACGCCCAGCGTTCAACAAACTCGACGTCGGCGTCGTGCACACAGGACGGCGGCACCTCGGCAACCGACGGTCACGTCGAGGACACCGCCCGCTGGAGCTCCGGCAGGGCGGCGATGGCATCGAGAGCCTCGGGGTTGGCGAGAGCCTCGGTGTTGCGCACCGGACGGCCGTGGACGACGTCGGCAAC
>JANPDB010000975.1:0-2226 GCA_031431255.1 Acidimicrobiia bacterium
GCGGCGGCCGTCGCCTCGTCGAGGAGCGAGGCGTTCGCCAGATCCATGCCGGTGAGATCGGCGACCATCGTCTGGAAGTTCAGGATCGCCTCGAGGCGCCCCTGGCTGATCTCGGGCTGGTACGGCGTGTAGGAGGTGTACCAGGCCGGGCTCTCCAGCACGTTGCGGAGGACGACCGGCGGAACCACACAGTTGGCGTATCCCTGGCCGAGCATCGATGTGATCACGGTGTTGCCCGAGGCGATCTGGCGAAGCCGGTCGAGCGCCTCGGTCTCCGAGAGCGGCGCGGCCAAGCTCAGGGGTTCGCGGACGCGAATCGAGTCGGGAACGACCTCGTCGATCAGAGCCTCGATCGTCGGCACTCCAAGCGCCGCGAGCATTTTGTCCATCTCGCTCGATGTCGGCCCGAGATGGCGGTCGGAAAATGCCGAAAGGTCCTGGGACGGAACGGATGGTGTGCGTTGCGGGACAGCGGACATGGGACTCCTCGTGGGCACAGATGTGCGCGAATGGATTCCCCCGCTGTCCATTGACCTGAGAGATTCGTCCGCCCGGAACCGCAGCGGACTTTTCACCTTCGGTGCGTCCGCCCTGGCGGGACGGTCGGCTCTCCAGCGTTGCCGGTTCGAAGGTGTCCCTTCTTGCTGACGATGACGGTGCGGGTGCCTGAGAGGTTCCGGGGTGGTTGCTCCTACGGCGCCGGCTTGGGTCGTTGCTCCGTGCTGCGAGCGCGACCTTCTTCCGGACTCTCCCGCCATCGACGTTGACGGCGTCGTCAGACTAACCGGTCACGCCGCAATCCCGTTGGAAGGGGCTGGAGTGGAGGGCGGGTCGGTCGGAGCGGAGGCGTGGGGCTGCGGTGTACCGACGTGCGGACTCGTCACTACGATGCTGGCGTGAGTTCGGGGAGATGGCGACAATCGCTGAACGAACGGCTGACCCAGCTCGCCATGGGGCCCGAAGTGCTCACCCGTAGGATGCTGCTGCGCCCGCTTCGTCCGAGCGATGCGCCGGCCTGGCAGGAGGTGCGCCGACGCTGCGAGAGCTGGCTCACCAAGTGGGAGCCGGCGCGCCCGGTCGGGAGCGCCGATGCCGTGAGCAGCCGGCGGATCTTCGAGAACCGCTGCGAAGCCCGCGACCGTGAACGGGCTGCCGGGACTGGCGTCGGGTTCGCCATGCTCTACGACGGTCGTTTCGTCGGCGAATGCAACCTCAACAACATCGCCCGCGGCGCGATGCAGAGCGCCACGATCGGCTACTGGATCGACGAGTCGGTCGCCGGCCTCGGTCTTACCGGGGAGGCCGTCGTCGGAGTGATGAGCTATGCGTTCGAGACGTTGGGGCTTCACCGGGTCGAGATCGCCATCGTTCCACGGAACCGCGCATCGATCCGGGTCGTCGAGAAGCTCGGCCTCCGTGAGGAAGGCATTGCCCTTCGATTGATCGAGATCAACGGGGTGTGGGAGGACCATCTGCGATTCGCCATCACCGTCGAGGAATGGCACCAACGGGTGCCGGACTTCCGATCGGCGTACCTCGACGAAGGCGTCTGATGACGGCAGTGAAGTCGTTGTCAGCGGCGGTGCGAACGGATTGCCAAACCGACAGCCACCAACGTCAGCACGCCGAACCCGATGGGCCCCACGACGACGTCGCTCACCAGCTTGATCGTTGAAACCGAACCCAGACGTCGGCCGGCAACGAATCGCAGCGCGCCGATCGCGATCGCGACCACTCCGGTTGCCGCGGCAAGTCCGATGATCGGTGCCCAACGGCGAAGGTGCGACCGCACGGCGAGGAAGCTCGGCACCGTCAGAAGGACTGTCCCGACGACCAGCGCCACCGGCCACGCCGATCCGGCCGAGCCGAACGACTCACCGATGCGAAGAAGGCTCGCCTCGCGACCCGTGTAGCGGGCGGGGATCACCGGCTGATCGCCGAGCAGGGTGAGGACAACCCGCATGATCGCGAACCCGATCAACGCGGTGCCGATGAAACCGGCGAAGCCGGAGATGTCCGATGACACCGAACCGTCGGCGTCGAGGGGCTCGACGGCCGTCGACGGCCGGGACCTGTCCGCTGCTGCTGGCGGCGGACCGGTCGGTCGTTGGGGCCGTCGTTGGATCGGCGCCGCGGTCGGAGCAACGACTGTTGCTGCTGCCGATCGGTCGCTGCGAACAAGAGCCGCCGGACGTTCGGTGCGTCGAGGGGGCCGGGCCCAGGGGT
>JANPDB010000976.1:0-2616 GCA_031431255.1 Acidimicrobiia bacterium
TCAACGGCCAGGCGTCCGAAGGCGTCGGGCGCACGGAGACCGTCGATGGAAGTTTCACTGTTACGGGCACCGATGTCACAGGAGGTGAGTTCAACGTGGACGTCAGTTCCTTGAAGAGCGACCAGAGTCGTCGCGACAACCAGGTGCAAACCCGCCTGCTCCAGACCGACGAGTTCCCTGTGGCGACGTTCGTGCTCTCCGAGGCGATCGCGCTGGGTTCGATTCCGGCGGACGGTGTTCTTGTCACCGCGACTGCGAACGGGACGCTCTCCCTCCATGGAGTGGACAAGCCCGTCACGCTCGACGTGCAGGCCCGACGCAACGGCGAGGGGATCGAAGTTCTCGCTACGACGCTGATCACCTTCGCCGACTTCGAGATCGAGGATCCCAGCAAGCCGCCGTTCGTCACGGTCGGCAAGACAGGCACCCTCGAGGTGCAACTCACCCTCAAACGAACCGGTTCTTAGTCCGGACGGTTTCGGACATGGAGCACGCGGAAGCCCTCACCCTCCTCGGGCTGCGGGGTGAGCCGGTCGAGGAAGAAGTCCGGGCGGCGTTCCGGCACTTGATCTGGCAGAGCCATCCCGATGTCACGGCGTCGGCGGACTCGGCCGACGACGGAGCGCAGGCGCATCTGCTGATCACGGCATACCGTGTCGCCGTCGACCGGGCTCGAACGGCATGGCCCGGCGGAGCGCGAGGCCGATCAGAGGCCACGGCTGAGCGGTCGGACGTCTCAGAGCCGATGGTCGACCCCGGCGAACGAGCGTGGCTCGTCGACCGGGACACGATTGCGCTGCGTTGCTTCCACGAGGAGGCGTTCGCCCGACTGCTTGACGTCGGGACGCTGCTCGGCGCAATCACCTACCTCGACCGCCAGGGCGAGCTGATCGAGGTCATGCTGACGACCAAGCTCGGCGACACCGTCTCGCTGGTGATCAGCTTCCAAGGCCGGGCGGAGTGGGTCGAGGCGTTCCTCACGACGGAGGTGCTCGACATCGCCCGCCACGAACTCCCCACCGTCGACCAGATCACCGAGCTCGTGCTCCATGAACTGCTCCGTCGTTGGTGATGTCGCACGCCGTTGCGCCAGGGCGAAACCGAGAACCGCCCACAGCACCGGGGCGGTTCGCATCACCTGGGGCCAGGTGAGCATCGCAACCGCAGCACCAACGAGCGAAGCGAACACGGCCGCGTCGCGCCTGGCCCGGAACAGCGCCAGCACGAATGTCATGGCGGCGAACAAGGCCGCCGGCAGGCCGAAGGAAACGGCGTAGTCGAGGAGTTCGTTGTGGGACTTCGTGGTGATGTTCTCGTACCGAACTTCCGATCCGTCGTTCCCGGACCCCGTGATGATCACGTGGCCGGGATTGCTGGTGGGATCCACCCTCGCGTCGCTTGCGTCGATGTGAGCCCAGCGCAGGACGGTGTCAGGTGGCGCGTCGAAGAGGGCGTGGAGAACGCCGCCTGCACCGAGGCCGAAGACCGGGTTGTTCCCGATGCCGGCCAGGGAAGCCCGGTAGAGAACACCGCGTCCGGAGTCGGCGGTCGACAACGAGCGACTTGCCGACGCGTCGCCATCGGTCGGCACGGCAGCCGTTCCGATAACCAGTCCAACGGCGGCGATCGCCGCAAGAACTGCTGCGCGCGTCCGAGTGCCTCGCGACGCAGCAACAAACGCGATGGCCGCGCCGATAGCGGCCAGGGAGGCACCCCGGGTCCAGCCGAGCCCGATCGCCAGCGCGCATACGGCAACGCCCGCCGACCACGCCATGCGAGGTCGACCGCGGGCGAGAAGCCCGCGTTCCATGACGAACGGCAACATCGCCGCGACGAAGCATGCGGTGTAGCCCCGGTTTCCGATCAGCGAGCTCGGCATGTCGACGAGAAGGATGCTCTTCTGCTGTGACGCGAGGGACGCAAACACTCCGAGACGTTGGGCGAAGGACACAAGCGAGACAATGAGGCCGGACAAAGCGAGCGCGGTACCCAGCGAAGCGCGACGACCATGCGCGGCGAGTGCGGCACCACCGAGCGCACACGCCAGCAGACCGAGGTGCGCGAGTGCCCCGTCGTAACGCTCGACCCGCCCCGCCAGCGAGCGCCACGGATCGTCGTGCGCAAACGAAGCAACGAACATCCACGCAACGAGGAGTGCCGGAACACCCAGAACACGAATGCGAACGGGACTGCGCCACGCCAGCGCGAGTGCCGCCGGCACGAGCACGACAGCAAGCCACATCAGTTTGGGTACGAGAAAGACCGACTCCCCGCCGAGGGACGAGTCGGGCAGCACAACGAGCGGCAACAACGCCAGGCCCAAGAGAAACACGCCTCCGCGTGCCACCGAACCCGCAGACCTGGACATCACCGTCAACGTCGACGAAACCACCCCAGAACTTGAACCCAGAGAAGGCCGAAACCTCCCGGAACTGAACCCCAGCGACAGCCGGAGGGGGACCTGACCATGAGTGGAGTGAAGGGGTGGCGCCGATGGTGAGTGGAGTGGAGGGGTGGCGCCGATGGGGCCCTGCCCCGAGGAACGGAGACCCGGCGACGGAGGAGCAACGGGCGAGTACCGGAGTGGGTGGGGAGGATCGGTGACAGGACCCCGCA
>JANPDB010000977.1:0-3828 GCA_031431255.1 Acidimicrobiia bacterium
ATGCGCGCTGGCCATTGCTGCGGGCGGTCTTCTCGAACATGGGCATGGTGCTCGCGAAGAGCGACCTGTCGATCGCTCGCCGCTATGCCGACCTCGCCGATGCGGTCCCGAACTCTCGCGAAGTGGTGGCTCGCATTGCTGCCGAGCATGCGCACACCGTCGAGCAGATGCTGTCGATCACCGGCGACACCGTGCTGCTCGCCGACAATCCAGCACTGGCCCGCAGCATTCGGAACCGCTTCGGCTACCTCGACCCGCTCAATCATCTGCAGATCGGGTTCCTCCGGCGCTACCGCAACGGGAAGGACGACCAGACCACCGCCGAGTTGGTCGAGCGCGGAATCCAGCTCACCCTCAATGGCCTGGCGACAGGGCTACGCAACAGCGGTTGAGTCTTCAGACGTTGGTCGGCGTTTCACGCATCCGAGGAGAAGCAAGCCGGTCTGTACGCTTTGCCGATGGACGGCGCGCCCGAGCAGCGGGAACATCGGTTCCTCATCGTGTGTACGGCCAACATCTGCCGCTCGCCGATGGGGGAAGCCCTTCTGCGTCATCGGCTGGATGCAATCGGTGTCGATGCGACGGTCCTCTCAACGGGACATCTGACCCCGGGCGTTGAGGTCAGCAAGAACTCGGTGACCGCGATGGCGGAGCGCGGGCTTGATATTTCCGGACGCCGCAGTATCGTCACGAGCGCGAAGCACGTCGCCGGAGCGGATCTCATTTTGACGATGGGCCGGATACATATGCGCAAGGTGCTCGAGCTCGACCTCGCGGCATGGCGCCGAACGTTTCCGCTTCGCGTGGCAGTAGGCCGGGCCCTTCTCGTCGGGCAGAGATCACGTGGCGAGGCTCTGCCCGATTGGGTAGATCGGCTGCACGAGGGCCGAACAGCCATGGATCTACTCGAGGATGATCCAGCGGAGGAGATCAGTGATCCCTTCGGCATGAGCCTGCGAGAGTACCGAGCTACCGCGACGCTGCTCGATGATCTTCTCGCCCAGTTTGTATCGCTTGCTTTTCCGCGTTGATGCTCGACCCGGACCGACCGGGCAAAGGGGGCAGGTGGCACGACCCGAGGGAGCGAACGGGCGCAGAGAGTCGTCCGTGATCCCAAGATGAAGAGCGGATTACGACTCCGGGTCACTCGTTCGCTTCGGGATTGGGTCCGATAACGGTCGATATAGTGAGCGCAACGACGAGGTGATGGCAGTGGCTGAACAACAAGACCCTCTTGGAAGTCGGCGACTGCGACGCGCCCTTGTTGCCTCCGATGTCATCGCGCTCTCGACAAGCTGGATCGTCGCCTGCTTCTTCGGCCTGAACTTCACCGGCCCCAAGAACCACGAGGCAATGTTCGGTCTGCTGCTCGTCGGGATCACGCTCGGGCTGTTCTTCACGAGTCGCCTTTATCGGTCACGGATGTGCTCGGTCCGGGCCGTGGAGACGGCCGCAATACTGCGGGCGTGCGCTCTCGGAGGTGTGTTGGCCTGGATGTTGGCCGGACGCCTCAACCTCACGAGCGTGCGAGTGCGGGCGATCGTCGTCGGCCAACTCCTTGCCGTCGGATTGGTGTTCACCGGTCGGGCCATTTACCGGTTCGCGCTTCAGCGGCACCGTTCGACCGGACGTTTTGCCCGTCCGGTCGTGCTGATAGGCGGCGGTGAGGAGGTCTACGAGCTCAACAAGATGCTTACCTCCGAGCCCGAACTCGGCTACGCCGTGATCGGCTCGATCGGCACAGCCGGGGAGATGTCGGCCTGGGCGCAGGAGCTGACCTACCTCGGGCCGCTCACGTCGACGGTGGCACTCATGCGTCAGCACGGGGCGAGCGGGGCGATCGTGGCGGGGTCGGGCCTGTCGATTCGAGAAATGAATCGAGTCGTCCGAGAAATCATGGACGCGGGAATGCACGTCCAGCTTTTCGGCGGCCTCTTGGGAATCGATCCGAGCCGCCTGCAGGTCAATCCGATCGGCGGCGAGGCCGCGTTCTACCTCGAACAGGTCGTCCTCACCGGTTTTCAATCACACCTCAAGCGCGGGATGGACATCGTGCTCGGCGCCATCGGCCTTGTCGTCAGCGCACCGATCGTCGCGGTATTTGCCCTGCTCGCTCGCCTCGACGGCGGCACATCGTTCTTCCGCCAGAATCGGGTGGGTCGCGATGGGAAGACCTTCACCATCATCAAGATCCGCACCATGGTCATGGACGCCGAACAGATGCGCCCGGCTCTCGAGGCCGAGAACGAGCGGCTCGGCCCGCTGTTCAAGATGGGACGCGATCCTCGTCTGACCAGACTCGGCCGTTTCATGGACGCCACCAGCATCAACGAACTTCCACAGTTCTGGAACGTCGTGCGTGGCGAGATGAGTCTCGTGGGACCGCGTCCAGCGCTGGCGAGCGAGGCCGCCACCTTCAATGACCGGTTGCTGCTGCGCAACCGCGTGCGGCCTGGCATCACCGGCTTGTGGCAAGTCCAGGGGCGAGATGCAGCGTCGTTCGCCACCTACGAGCGGTGCGACGTGTTCTACGTCGAGAACTGGTCCACTCGCCTCGACATGATCATCTTGGCGCAAACGGCGGTCCATGTCTTGGCTCGATCGACGGTCTGGCGCCGTCGGGCGGCCATCGCCCGCCACCCGAGCGAAACTTCGATAGGTGAACTCCCCGCTACGATCTTCGGATCACCGAGTGGTGCCGGTAACACGTCCGGGGTCACAGTTCCCAATGGTTGAACAGCTTTCTTCGGCTGTCATTTCCTCCGTCAGGCGGGTAGCAACGTGACAACGATCGCCCGAAACGCTCGAATCTTTGTCGCCGGCCACGGCGGCCTCGTGGGGAGTGCCGTCGTTCGTCGGCTCCAGGCCGACGGGTTCACCAACGTGCTCACGGCCACCCGGGCTCAGCTCGATCTGCGAGACCAAGCGGCGGTGAACTACTGGTTCAAGGCCAACCGCCCGGAGTACCTGTATCTCGTTGCCGGCACGGTGGGCGGCATCATGGCCAACAGCACCCGTCCGGCCGAGTTCATCTACGACAACATGATGATCCACGCCACGGTCGTCCACGCCGCCTACACCTACGACGTGCGCAAGTTGCTCTATCTCGGCAGCAGTTGCATCTACCCCCGCAACGCCACCCAGCCAATCACCGAGGATCAACTCCTGACCGGCGAGCTCGAGGGCACAAACGAGGCGTACGCCATCGCCAAGATCGCCGGGATCAAGCTGTGCCAGTCCTACCGCAAGCAATACGGTTGCGACTTCGTCTCGGCCATGCCCACGAACCTCTACGGGCCGAACGACAACTTCGACCTCACCTCGGGCCACGTCCTTCCCGCCTTGATCCGCAAGTTCCACGACGCCAAGATCAACCGCACGGCCGCCGTGGAGATATGGGGCACGGGGAGCGCGATGCGCGAGTTCTTGCACGTCGACGATCTCGCCAGTGCCTGTGTCCACCTCATGGAGCACTACTCCGATGCCGGGCACATCAACGTGGGCACGGGTGTCGACCTCACGATCAAGGCCCTAGCCGAGCGCATTCGAGACCTGGTCTATCCCGAAGCGCAGTTGAACTTCGACACCTCCAAACCCGACGGCACGCCCCGCAAGGTGCTTGATGTGTCGAAGCTGTCGGCCACGGGGTGGACGCCATCGATCACGCTCGATGAGGGCCTTCGAACCACCTACGAATGGTTCCTGCACGAAACCGCTCAACACGCTCACCTTCGAGGGATCGACGACAAGTCCCCCGCCTTGCAGCGTGGGTAGCCGAGCCGGCAGCATCGCCATCTATGGCGTGAACTACGCGCCTGAGCCCACGGG
>JANPDB010000978.1:0-2420 GCA_031431255.1 Acidimicrobiia bacterium
GGCCTCGATGTCGGCCTTCTGGCTCCGCGTGATCACGAGATACCCTGCCCCGAATCGCGTGTCCTCGAACCATTCGCCGAGGCGGGTGGCAGGATCGTCGAGCATTTCCAGCACGCTGTCGCGAGGCTCCTCCGTCAGGCGTACGTGGACGAAGCGTTCGTAGTTGCGGAACTGCGATGGGAAGTTGCCATTCCCCTCGACCAGCAACGTCTGGCTGTAGGCACGATCGGCAAGGTAGTCGGCGGCCGCGACCTCTGATGGAGTGAAGTGGTAGCTGCGGTCCTTGCCGAAATGGGCGAGCATGAACCCGAAGAAGAGCGCCGTCGACACGGTCGCCACTCCGGCCAAGCGAAAGAGGGGACGGATGGTGACCGGACCATCGTTGAGTGCCCACGCCGCGAACAGGGAAAGAAACGGAACCGAGAACAGGAATGCCCGGAACACGATCTCCCCGCCGAACTCGTTCGCCACGACGAGAGACGCGGGAGCGATCATCAGGATCATCGCAATGACGTCACGATGCCCGCTCCGCCATCGGCGCGCCAAGCCGACAACAGCGACAAGAGCGATGAGGACGACAACGCACCGCCCGGCCAGCGACACGATTGCCTGTCCGCTGCTCTGCGCGCTCGTGTCTCGAAGCGTCGCCCCGACGTTCTGCACTGGTGCGCCGAACGATCGCAACGTCGATGCGACGTTGTCGGACATGAAGGGACGCGCCGGGCTGAGCAACCAGGCGAACTGGACGACCAGCAGCCCCACCGCGAGCTTGCCGGCGCGGACCAGGCGGCTGAGTGCGAGTGTCGCGATCACGACGATGAGAAGCGCCGGGGTGACCTGATGGCTCGAGATGATCGCCGCGCCGATGGCGAGAAGCAGCGGGAGTTCGATCGCGCGGGTGCCACGTGCGACGTGTTCGTGTTGCATTCCCCATCGACCCGCCGGCAGACGAGTGAGCACGAGCGCGAGGAGGACGAGGTAGAGGAAGTACGCCATCGCCTGGGGCGAGAAGTAGTCCTGACCCACCCAGTTCGCGAGGAAGAAGAACCACGCAGCCGTCCAGCTGACGCGACGACTCGCTCCGAGCGCCGGGAGGGTGAGGAGCAGGGCGCCGAGATTGAGGAGGTTGACGACGACTGGCGTCAACATCGCGAGCGGCACTGCGTTCTTCATGCCGGAGAGGTCGACGAGCGCCGCATTCGCCGAGAAGAACCCGGGCCAGTTGTGGTACACGTCGAGTGAGGTGATCCGGGGATTCACCGACGATCGCCGCGAGATGTAGTCGACGATGCCGACGTGCTTCCACGCCCAGGAGTACCGGAGCGTCCCGTACAGCACCGGCGACGTGGCGTGAATGAGCACGATGAAACCACCGAGGAGGACCCACAGACTCCGTTCGTCGAGCACTCGGCGCGTGAGGGCAACGACGATCGAAGCAACCAAGCCCGCGATTGCGATCCAGGCCGAGATCGGAAGCACCGAAACAAGTCCGGTGTCCGTCATCGACTCCAGACGGATCCGGTCGAGCGACCACCACCACAGCCCGCCAACTGCGACGAGCACGAGCGACGCTTGCACAACGCCCACGAGCGATCGTTCCCGCAATGCCGCAGAAAGACCTGCCCAACGACCTCGGTTCCCTCGCGCCTCCCGGGCCGCGGTGCTGCGTCCGAGTTCCTCCACGACACGTACGACGTTGCGGCTGAGCCAAACGCCGACGGATCCGTATCGCTTCGCCTTCAGAAGATTGGACTCCGCATGGCCCAGCCACGCCAGGAGGACCAAGTGGCGAAGCGACAGCCCCGACGCCGACCAGCCCCCCTGCTCGAGGAACGCGATCTCCGCCGCATCGAGGCCCCGTGTGCCATTGCAGAGCTCGATGACGAGATCTCCGAGTTCGCGTCCCTCCCGGGCCCGGCGCAGACCGAGAACGAAAAGCATGAGATCAACTGCGGGGATACCGCCTGGGTGCGAGCGTTCCCAATCGACGAGACCGGAGACCGTCGATGCTCGTCGATCGAACATGACGTTTCCCGGCGTGAGATCGCCGTGCACGCGGGCGACGTCGAACTCACGTCCCACCAACGCCGAGTGGAGCTCGCGCTCGATCGCTGCGGCACCGGCCAGGTAGGACGCCGACGGCGCTCGAAGCGCCGACCGCATCGTTGCGAGTGGGAGCGAAACCCACGACGCCACGGATTGCCCATGTACCGTCACCCGGTGGGCGCTTCGACCGTAGAAGTCCGACATGGAGTGCCCGAGCGACGCGAGTCCAAGATCACGGCGGGCCGGGCTGGTGAACGAATCACTCGTCGGCACCCCGTCGCATCGTGTTTCGATGACGAACGGCCGAGCCGCATCGGTGACATGCGCTCGCACCTGCGGCACCGCGAAGGCCAAACCCTCGAATCGCCTGTCGG
>JANPDB010000979.1:0-2751 GCA_031431255.1 Acidimicrobiia bacterium
CTTCGCTGGAGTGGTTACGTCGTGCGACGTGACGAACAAAGGAACTGCCATGTCCTCGGTCTGTGAGATCTGCAACAAGAAGCCCTCGTTCGGCATGAGCGTCAGCCATTCCCACGTCCGCACGAAGCGTCGCTGGAATCCGAACATCCAACGCGTCCGCGCGGTTGTCGGCGGCGGCGTCAAGCGAGTCAACATCTGCACCGGCTGCCTGCGCGCCGGCAAGATCGTGAAGGCCTCGCACACACCTGTCGCCAAATAGAACCGCCTTCTCCGGCCGGCACCACCGGCCGAGCGCGCTGGTGCCCGCTTTGCTCGCGGTCACCCGCTGCCAGCCACGAGACGCTCTCGACCGTTGCGGTTGAGGCGTCTCGTTTCGCGTCCGGGCTCGCGATCGTGGATGTCGATGCGCCGATCGCCCGGGTCCCCTGGGCCGTTCGACCCTACGGCGATAGGCCATCTCAATTACAGATAGAACCAGGTTTTCCTTCACTCGTATTGATATCTGGTCACAAGATGGGCCAGACTCGGGAAGGCCCGGATCCCTCCGGTAGCCTGCCCGCTTCATCCGTAGTTGCTCTTCGAGGAGGCGCATCGACATGCAGGGCGTTGTGAAGTCCTATGACCCAGTGACCCGCCAGGGAGTTCTCCTGCGCGACAACCCGGAACGGACCGAATACGACCTTGCCGACGACGCGCTTCACGGTTCGATCTTCCGCATGCTTCGTCAGGGTCAGCGCGTCGTGTTCGGCGTGAACAGCCAAGGCCTTGCCACGAAGCTCGGACTCGGCTCGGAGCTCGACATGGGGACGCCCGGCTTCGACTGACCTCCCGGTCAGTCGCGGCGGCACGACCCATCGGACGAAACGGACTCAACAGATCTTCGGCGCACGGCCTCGGTCATCTTCGACCGCTGTCGCGCGCCAGCACGGTTCAGGAGTTCCGATGTCCACTGCCACGACCACTGCCGCTCCCACCAGGAACGCCAAACTCCTTGCCTGGGTGGCCGACGTCGCCGCGCTCACGAAGCCGGCACAGATCGAATGGTGCACCGGCTCGGCCGAGGAATACGAACGACTCTGCCAACTCCTGGTCGACAACGGCACGTTCACCCGCCTCGACGAAGCGAAGCGCCCGAACTCCTACCTCGCCACAAGCGATCCGGGCGACGTCGCCCGCGTCGAGGACCGCACGTTCATCTGTTCGGTCGACGAGGCCGACGCCGGCGCGACGAACAACTGGCGTGACCCGGTCGAAATGAAGGCAACGCTCACCGGGCTCTTCGACGGCTGCATGGCCGGCCGGACGATGTACGTCGTGCCGTTCTCGATGGGCCCGATCGGATCGCCGATCGCGCACATCGGCGTGGAGCTCACCGACTCTGCCTACGTCGCCGTCTCGATGCGCATCATGACCCGCATGGGTCAGCGCGTTCTCGACACGTTGGGCGACGGCGATTTCGTCCCCTGCCTGCACTCGGTCGGGATGCCGCTGGGCGAGGGTCAGGCGGACGTGAAATGGCCGTGCAACGCCGACAACAAGTACATCTGCCATTTCCCCGAGACCCGTGAGATCTGGTCGTTCGGATCGGGCTACGGAGGCAACGCCCTGCTCGGGAAGAAGTGCTTTGCGCTGCGCATCGCCTCGGTCATGGCCCGCGACGACAACTGGATGGCCGAGCACATGCTGATCCTGGGCATCACCTCGCCGGCCGGTCGGAAGCATTACATCGCCGCCGGGTTCCCCTCGGCCTGCGGCAAGACCAACCTCGCCATGCTCGTGCCCACGATCCCGGGATGGAAGGTCGAGACCGTCGGCGACGACATCTGCTGGATGAAGTTCGGCGCCGACGGCCGCCTCCACGCGATCAACCCCGAAGCAGGGTTCTTCGGGGTTGCGCCGGGCACCGGCGAGGACACCAACCCGAACGCGATGGCGTCGCTGTCGGGTAATGCGATCTACACGAACGTGGCCCTGACCGAGGACGGCGACGTGTGGTGGGAGGGCATGACCGCGACAGTGCCGGCGCGACTCACCGATTGGCGTCACAACACGTGGACGCCCGAGTCGGAAACGCCGGCGGCCCATCCGAACGCGCGCTTCACCGTGCCTGCTTCGCAGTGCCCGTCGATCGCTCCCGAATGGGAGGACCCGGCCGGTGTGCCCATCTCGGCGATTCTCTTCGGAGGACGACGGGCCTCTACCGTGCCCCTGGTGACCGAGTCGCTGTCATGGGAGCACGGTGTGTTCATGGGCGCCACTGTGGCATCGGAGACCACTGCCGCCGCCGCAGGTGTGGTCGGAAACCTTCGCTTCGACCCTTTCGCCATGCTTCCCTTCTGCGGCTACAACATGGCCGACTACATGCAGCACTGGCTCGACATCGGCACCTCGACCGACCCGTCGAAACTCCCCCGCATCTACTCCGTGAACTGGTTCCGCAAGGACGCCAACGGCAAGTTCGTGTGGCCGGGCTACGGCGAGAACAGCCGAGTGCTCAAGTGGATCATCGAACGGCTCGAGGGGACGGCACCGGCCGTGGAAACGCCGGTCGGCCACCTCCCGGCCCCCGGGGCCATCGATGTGAACGGCCTCTCGGTGTCGGCTGATCACCTCGACGCCGCCTTGCGGGTCGATCCGGCCGAATGGCTGGCCGAGCTCCCCAAGGTCGAGGAGCACTTCGCCAAGCTCGGCGATCACCTCCCCGAAGCCATGCGCACCCAGCTCGCCGATCTGCGAACCCGCCTCACCGCC
>JANPDB010000980.1:0-2909 GCA_031431255.1 Acidimicrobiia bacterium
ACCGCTGACGGGCTGGATGGCCGAAGCGGCACATGTCCACGAACTCGCCGGCAACCTCGGCCACCGAGCGCTCGAGACGTACCCGTACGCGATCTACCGCACCCTGCTCGGCCGGCGACCGGCCAAGAAGACGACCGGTAGGGGGACGATGGATCGGGTCGGAGCCCTGCGCTCCGTCGGTGTCGATCACGGTGCACTCGCAATGTGGTCGCACGACGCGCTCGACGCGGCCGCCGCCGCACTTGTCGCCCGTCACTACGCCGACGGCATCGCCGACGCCGTCACTTGCGTCCTCGACGGCACATCCATCTGGTTGCCTGGCTTGACGTAGAAGCTACGCGCGCCGACGATACGTTACGCGCGCTGACGATCGATCCAGCCGCAAAGGCGATCGAGGATCTCGTCGACGATTGCCGGTGACGTGGCGAGGTTCACTCGGACAAAGTGTTCGAGCCCGTCACCGAATGTCGGCCCGGCCGAGAACGCGACCCGAGCCTCCTCACGGAGACGATCCGCGGCCGAATCACCGGCGGGGTACACCAGACCTGGCGACGACAGGTCGACCCACGCCAAATAGGTGCCCTGCGCCGGAAGATGCACCACGTCGGGAGCACGCGCCGCGAGTCCGGTGGCGAACTGCGCTCGCCGATCGGCCAACGCCACCACACAGGCGCCGAGCCACTCCGCCACAGAAGGATCCGTCCAGGCGATCTCCATCGCCCGCAACCCCGGGTACGGAGCCACCCCGAGCACGTGCGACGAGAACACGCCATCAAACGTCTCCTTGAGCGCCATGCTGCCGAACACCACTGTGGCAGCGCGCAACCCCGCGAGGCTGCATGACTTGCTGGCGGAGGTGATGGTGACCGTACGTTCACGTACTTCTTCGGAGAGCGTCTCGAACGCGATGTGCCGATGACCGTCGAAGACCAACTCGGCATGGATCTCGTCGGCCACGACCACCATGTCGAACTCGATCGACAGCTCGGCCAGCGAACGGAGCTCGGACTCGGTGAACACTCGACCGACCGGGTTGTGCGGATTGCAGAGCAACAACAGCGGCGGACGGTGCACAGACACCAGGGCACGGAGCGCGTCGGCGTCGAACCGGTACTCGCCGTCGACGATCTCCATCCGATGCTCCAGCAGACGCCGACCCTGTTCACGGATCACCGACAGGAACGGCGGATAGATCGGGGTGAGGACGAGGACGTTGTCCCCCGGCTTCGACCACACGTGCAGCGCCGCATGCATGCCCTGCACTACGTCTGTCAGCAGCAAGTACCGCTCAGGGTCGTCGAGCATCCCGAAGCGCCGCGCAAGGTGACGCGAGGCCACTCCCCGGACATGCTCGTGGTAGCGCCAACCGGGGTAGCCGAGGAATCCGTCGTCCAACCAACTCTGCAGACCGGCCAGCACCGCCGGCGGCGGCTCGAAGTCCATGTCGGCCACCCACGCGGGGAGAACGTCGGCGTCGAAGTACGACCATTTCGACGAACGGGCCCGCCGTAGCCGGGCGACATCGACGGATCCGAAGGGATCGTTCGGGGTGGCTCCGCTCATGACCGACCGCTGTGTCCGAAGCCGCCTGCGCCACGATAAGAGTCACCGAGGGCCGCGGCGTCGTCGACTTCTTCCCATCGGACTTCGGGCACCCGCATGATGACGAGTTGAGCGATCCGATCGCCGCGTTCGATGACAA
Source organism: Acidimicrobiia bacterium (assembly GCA_031431255.1). Classification (GTDB taxonomy): domain Bacteria; phylum Actinomycetota; class Acidimicrobiia; order Acidimicrobiales; family JANYDT01; genus JANLQX01. The sequence continues at coordinate 1,703 of JANPDB010000980.1, forward strand.
AGGGCTCCGACGGATCGGTGTTGAGCAGCGGCACCATGATCTCGCCGCGGTAGCCGCTGTCGATCAGACCCGGCGCGTTCACCACGGTCACTCCGTGACGCGATGCAAGTCCGCTCCGAGGCAGCACAAAACCGGCGAACCCGACCGGCAGGGCGAGCGCGAACCCGACTGGGATGACGGCTCGTCCACCCGCCGGAGCGAGCACGCACGCCTCCCGCGCCCGGAGGTCCATGCCAGCATCACCGGCAAGCGAAGGGGAGGGTAGAGAAAAATCCCCATCGAGGCGTAGAATGCGTACCGTGAGGGCGAGATCCGACACGAGGTCTTCGGCGGGGCCGATGTTCTTCATCGACGGTCGCTCCACAGCGACGAGCATAGGACCGGCCTCAACCGCACCGGCCGCGCTCACGGCGCGTCCGTCCCCGATCGACGACCCTACCGTGCGCGCCGCGCTGAACACCTTCATCGAACTCGCCGGCAACCAGCGCGACATCGTGCTCGTCATAGACATCGACGGCACACTTCTCGGCGCGACGTCGTCGGCACACACGATCCTCGGCTACGACGTCGCTGCGAACCTGGGCCGCAACATCTTGGAATTCGTGCACCCGGACGACATCGACAACGCCGTCGACATCCTCTCTCACGCCCTCGACCGAGCCGGCCACTACGAAGTCATCGACGTTCGGGTCCTGCGCGCCGATGGCACGTCGCTCCCGTTCGAGATCATGCCGAAGAACCTGCTCGCCACCCACGGCGTGATCATCCTCACCGGCCGCAACGTGACCGACCGTCACCGCCTCGAGGAGCAACGTCGCCGAACAGAGGTCGAGTTCCGACTTCTTGCGACGGCCGCGCCCGTCACGATCTTCCGCATAGACGGCACCGGGCGGTGCCAATTCATGAACGGCCACTGGAGCGTTCTCAGTGGCCAGCCGATCGCCGACGCCCTCGGCTTCGGCTACCTCCGCGTCGTCTCCAGCGAAGACCGCGAAATGCTCGGCGACATCAGGAAAACGCAGAACCGTCGTGGCGCGGCGGAGATGACCATTAAGGGCATCGGCGGCATCGAGCGCACGGTTGTCGCTCGGTGGACGGCGATCGGCGACCCTGGTGATGTAGTGACCGGGTGGGTCGGCACCTTGGAAGACATCAGTGAGCACCGAGCCCTCGAAGCGCGGCTCTCCCACCAAGCCCATCACGATCC
>JANPDB010000981.1:0-3530 GCA_031431255.1 Acidimicrobiia bacterium
TCACCCGACTCCACGACGACAACCACCTGCGCCACCTGGGCAACAATGCGGTTTCGCAGTGGGAAGGCTTCCGGACGAGGACTTCGCTGCGTTTCGTATTCGGTGAGCAGGAGTCCGTTGGCGGCGACACTGCCCTGCAAGCCGCGGTGCTCGCGTGGATAAGCGACACCGAGACCGGTTCCGAGCACGCCGATTGCCCGGCCTTCACCGTCTGAGCCAAGGGTCCCCCGGTGAGCGGCGCCGTCGATCCCCCGGGCGAGCCCCGACACGACGGCAACTCCGGCAGTGGACATGGCCGCACCGAGTTCGCGGGCGAAGGCAAGGCCTGCAGCAGAGGCCGACCGAGTGCCGACGATCGCGACCCGTGGCTGCAAGAGCGCCTCGAGGGACCCGGCATATGCCAACGCAGCAGGCGGGTCGTCGTCGGTGCCGAACACGCTCGACCAACCTTGGTCACCGGCGAGCCACCAGCGACACCCGGCCTCGCCGACGCCGCTTCGGCACACATCGTGGAACCGGGCCGCGAGTTGGTCCCATCCCTCGCCGCGGCGCCGGGGCGAGGGAAAGGGAGTGGCGTCGCCAACGGACAGGCGCTCGAGGGTCTCACCCAGGCCGAGATCGGAATGCCGCTGCACGGATCGAAGCCGTGACGCGCCGAGCCCCGGGGACGACACGAAGATTTCGACGAGCGCCTCGCGGCGCCGGCGGACGGCATTCGGGGCTGCGTCGTGCCAGGACGCCATCATGCTGCGGCGCCGTTCGCTGCGTCGGGCAGGACGGGCCGACGGAGTTCGAGAGCCAAGGCGATGACGTCGGCGTCGAGAACCGACTCGATGTCGTCGCCGCGGAGATCAGCCAGCGTACGAGCGACTCGCCGAACCCTGTCGAGGCCGCGTGCGGTGAGAGAACCGCTTCGCAACCGGGTCTCGACGAGCTTTCTCGCGGCGGCCGTAATCGGCACCCACCGACGGAGGTCGTCACCTCGCAGGGCGGCATTGCCGAAGACGCCGCGTTGTCGGGCGACCATGCGGGCTGCGAACACGCGTGCCGCCACGACGGGAGAGGCCTCGCCCGGTGCGTTCGAGAGCAGATCGTCGGGATCGGGTGGCGTCACGAGAACCCGGATGTCGAACCGATCGAGGAGTGGCCCGGCCAGCCGCCTGACGTAGCGGGCCCGTGATGCGTCCGAGCAGCGACACGACGGCGAACCCGCGACCTCCCCGGTAGGCACGCCCCACCAGCCACATGGGCACGGATTCGTTGCCGCCACCACGAGGGGCAGGGCCGGAAGCGTGACCGACAGCGCGGCGCGGGAGATGCGGATCGAGCCGTCTTCCAGCGGCTGACGGAGGGCATCGAGCACGAACGGCGAGAACTCGCCCAACTCGTCGAGGAACAACACGCCTCGATGGGCGCACGAGATCTCACCCGGCCGGATCGCGGTGGAGCCCCCGCCGAGCAGCGCGACCGCGGAAGCGGTGTGATGCGGCGAGCGGAACGGCGGCCGCGACGAAAGACGATCGGCGTGGACAGCAAGACCAGCCGCGGAGTGCACGCGGAGCACTTCGACGGATTCCTCGTGGGAAAGGTCAGGAAGAACCGAAACGAGGCGGGACGCAAGCATGCTCTTGCCCGACCCCGGCGGGCCTGCGAGCAACAGGTGGTGCCCTCCCGCGGCGGCGACCTCGAGGCCGAGACGGGCGAGCGGCTGGCCACGCACATCGGCCAGGTCACCGGCGGGGAGATCGGCGGCCCGGTCGTCGGAGGGGTCAGGTGGTTCGGGCCACGGGTCGAGCCCTTGCAGGCAGCCGACTACGCCACCGAGGGTCGAGGCAGACCGAAGGTTCCCCCGACCAAGGAGAAGCGCTTCGCGAACCGTCGACGCCGGAATGACAAGTTCTACGTGTGGATCGTCGTGCAGCAGATCATCGACCAGGGAGACGATCCCGGGAATGCGCCGAACCGTGCCGTCGAGCCCCAGTTCGCCGACGAACGCCCGTCCCCGGACGCGATCGGACGGCAGCTGCCCGTCAGCGACCAAGACGGCGACCGCGATCGCAAGATCAAGTCCGGCTCCGACCTTTCGCATCGTGGCTGGCGCGAGGTTCACCGTGAGGCGCCGCTGCGGCCAGGCAAACCCGCTCATGAGAAGCGCAGCCCGGACGCGATCACGGGCTTCCCGACACGCCCCGTCGGGCTGCCCGACGATGGTGAAGGAGGGGACGCCATCACTGGCATGGACCTCGACGATGACGGCGAGCCCGCTGATGCCGATGAGTTGCGCAGAGAGCACGCTGGCGAGCCGGCCGCCGGCTGTGACGACCGGAGCTGCGGTCGGGGTGGAGGGTTCCGTTTCACCACCTTCGCCCTCGGCGGCTGCGTCGGATTCGAACGGTTCGTTGTTCATCGGTTGCCTCTCCCCGCGCATGTCGGCGGGACCCCTCCTGAACGGGAGCGCCGCGAGGCCGGCTCCGAAGCTGCGGGCAACCTACTCAGGCTGGTGTGACAGGCGTGTCCGATCCGCGCCGGAACGCCGCGACCCCCACAGCGCGCGGCGAGACTGGAGTCATGGGCCTCAATCCGCACCGCAAGTTTCGACCGCGGCCACTCGATGTCGGCCTTGTCATCATCACCCTGACGGCCACGGCAGGGCTCCTGCTCTGGGCCTTGCTCGGCTGACCGTCGTGGGAAAGCGACGGGCTAGAGAACCGCTCGGTTGGTCACCTCCGTCGTGGATGCAACTCGCCGAGGACGACCCCGGACGGGAAAGCGCCTACCTGATCCCGGGCATCGGGTCGTGGGCCGACGCCGATCTCGACGTGCGGGTGCTCCAGCCGTTCCAGGCGACCAAGGCCTACCAATGCCCGTCGTGCAATCAGACGATCACCAAGGGCACTGCGAACATCGTCGTGGTGCCGCGCCCGAACCCCGAGGTCCGTCGCCACTTCCACGCTCCCTGCTGGGAGCAGGTGCAGCGGCGGCGCGTGAACCGCAGCTGATGCCGCGCACGTCGAAGCGGGGGCGCGATCAGGGTCGTACGTCGTGCACGACGTCCCACGTGCCGTCGACCCACGAGGCCACATCTATGCGCAGGGTCATGTCGTGGAGCCCGTGCGCATGGAGGAACGATCGTCCGAGACGGAAGAGCCGCCCAAGCTTCACCGGCGTGATCGCGTCGAGCCCGGTGCCGAAACGGGCCGAGGAGCGGGCCTTCACTTCGACGACGACGACCACTTCGGCGGACCGCACGACAACGTCAAGTTCACCCTCTTTGGTCCGCCAGTTCCGGGCCAGGAGCTCGTAGCCCTGCGCTTCGTACCAGGCGGCGATGGCCGACTCCGCCTGGGCGCCGAGATCGGCAGCTCGGGGAGTCTTCGCCATCAGTCCTCAGAAGGCGAGAGAGTCTCGATGTTCACATCGCGAAACGTAAGTACACGTACCTTGGCGACGAAGCGGGCCGGACCCGGCCTATAGATGTCCCACACCCACGCATCGGTCAGTTCGAGCTCGAACCAGCTCCGACCGGACCC
>JANPDB010000982.1:0-5151 GCA_031431255.1 Acidimicrobiia bacterium
GACAACGACCGCACCCCCGTTGCCCATCACCCGTCCGCCATGTTTGATGGTCAGGAACACCCCGGTGAGGCAGAGATCGACAATGGCCCGAAACTCCTCGGCCGAGTGTTCGTCGATCATGGCGAACGCGCCGCGCCCCGCATTAGCGACCGTGATGTCGAGCCGTCCGAACCGTGTCAACGCGAGCGTGCCGAGCGATTCGACGTCGGCCTCGACGGTGACGTCACATCGCTGCGCGGCGACCCGCCCGGCGAACTCGGCTTCGAGCGCCGCGCACGCAAAATCGTCGAGATCGCCGACGACAACCCTGGCGCCGTCGTCGAGGAACCGCTGGACGCACGCCCGGCCGATGCCGGACACGCCACCGGTCACGAGGGCGACACGTCCTTCGAATCGAGTTGTCATGGCCGGAGAGTGTTCCACGACCTGCGCCCCTTCACGCAGCGACCGGAAGGCCGTTTACGTCCTTGCCGGCGAATTCGGGAACAGTTGGGTATGGCAATGCTCTCGGTTCCGGCCCTGCTCGCGTCCGCAGCTGAGCGCGATCCCGATGCTCCGGCGTTGACCTGCGGGGAGAACTCCCTGACCCGTCAACTACTGCGCGAGCGTACGAATCGGCTCGCGAGGGCATTTGCCGAGCTCGGTGTGCGCGAGGGCTCGCTGGTCACGATCGCGCTGCCGAACTCGATCGGATTTCTCGAAGCAGCGGTCGCCGCGTGGAAGCTCGGAGCGGTCCCCCAGCCGGTGTCGCACCGTCTTCCCGATCGCGAACGCCAGGCGATCGTCGAACTGGCCGACAGCGCCCTGGTGCTAGGGGCGGACCCTGCCGCCCATCCCACGCGAACGGTGCTCCCGATCGGGTGGGAACCCGATCCCGCTCTGTCCAGCGCCGATCTACCCGATGCCATCTCGCCTACCTGGAAGGCACCCACCAGCGGCGGGTCGACCGGCCGGCCGAAGCTGATCCTGTCGGGGGCGCGAGCGCAGTTCGACGAGGCCGGCGGGGGCTTCGGCATCCCCGTCGACGGCTGCATCTCGGTGCCCGGCCCGCTGTATCACAACGCTCCGTTTCAGTTCAGCGCCCTTGGTCTGTTCTACGGCAACCATGTGGTGATCCTCCCGAAGTTCGACGCCCGCTCGGCCGTCGAGACGGTGCACCGCCACCGCCCGAACGTCATCTTGTTGGTGCCCACCATGATGAGCCGGATGGTCCGACTTCCCGCCGAGGATCGGGAGCAGTTCGACATGTCGTCGCTCACACACGTGTGGCACATGGCGGCACCGTGCCCCCAATGGTGCAAGCAGGCGTGGATCGATTGGGTCGGCGCGGAACAGGTCTATGAGCTCTACGCAGGGACGGAAGCGCAGGCGGTCACGATCATCCGCGGGGATGAGTGGGTCGTCCACCGCGGATCGGTCGGTCGGGTCACGATGGGTGAGATGCGTGTTCTCAATCCCGAGACCCACGAAGACCTCCCGGTCGGGGAGATGGGCGAGGTGTTCATGCGATCGACCGGCCGAGCGGCGACGTATACCTACGTCGGGGCCGAGGCGAACCGCATTTCCGACGGATGGGAAAGCCTTGGGGACATGGGTTGGTTCGACGCCGATGGTTATCTGTATCTGGGGGACCGCAAGGGGGACATGATCCTGTCGGGCGGGGCGAACATCTATCCGGCCGAGATCGAAAGCGCGCTTGCCGAACATCCCGCGGTGCTGTCGAGCGCCGTGATCGGTCTTCCCGATGACGATCTCGGCAAGTTGGTGCACGCTGTCGTGCAGATCGACCCCGTGGTCGGTGTCGACGGCGTCGATGAAGACGAGCTTCGGCGGTTTCTCTCCGAGCGCGTCGTCCGCTACAAAGTCCCGAGGACGTTCGAATTCACCGTCGACGTCGTGCGTGACGACGCCGGCAAGGTACGTCGAAGCGCTCTCGCAGCCGAACGCACGGCGCCCTAGCGAGCGGTTCCTGGGTCAGCTGGTGTCGTTGGGTCGGCTCCTGTGCACCACCGCGCATGTGCCGACCCAATGGACGTGAGCCGACCCAACGAACGTGAGCCGACCCAGAAGCACCGCGGCAGGGAGGGCTACGCCGGCTTGCAGTCGTAGAGCGTGAAGGGGGCGCTCGTCGGTCCGCCGGCGAACGAGGTTTCGCCGGTGGCGCCCCCGCCGGACTGCCAGGCGTTGGCGGGGACCTCGGCGCACTCCTTCGAGACGAACGACGACGCCGAGCCACCGGCGCCGCCAGGGCCGAACCCGCCACGACCGAAACCGCCCGCGCTGACGAGAAAGTAGCGGATCTGTCCGGCGGCGATCTTGGCTCGCAGTTGATCTTCGGTGAGGATCGGGTCCGATCCGATGAAGCCACCCATCGTCATCACCGGCTCGCCGTTCGAGATGATGATCGACTCGGCCTGCCCCGCGCTCTGCACGGCGACCAACCACTTCTCCGTCGTGCGCTGCGACCGGAGGTACTCCACGAGGCGCTTCTGGTCACCGGTCGGGAAGGTGAACCCGCCGTTGGGCTGCAGACCGGATCGTCCTCCGCTCAGTCCGGTTGCCTGCGCATACGGAAGCTGCGGCGTGATCCCGTTGGCCAGTGACGACTGCGTCCACAAAAGCGGGGAGAGGGCGAGGAGGCCAACCGCGGCGACACCGGCTGCCGTTGCGGTCTTCGTTCGACGCAGGATTCCGGCGAGGAGGGCGACGACGCCGACCACCGCACCGAGCACTGCGATCCATGCCAGTGCGGGCCGCCAATCGACGGAATCGGGACGACGGAGCACCGTCCACTGCGTCACGGCGGTCGCGACAAGACCGAGCGCAGGAATCGCCAGCCACGGCCACCGTCGTTCTCTCACCACCGCGATCAACTCGGCCATCCCGAGGCCGGCAAGTGCGGCAGCGGGTGGCGCCACGCTCGAGAGGTAATACGGGTGGACGATTCCCTTGGTGATGCTGAACGCGCCACCGGCGATCAGCAGCCAGCCCCCGAAGATCACCGTCGCGGCCAGCGATGGCGACGGACGGAATCGGCGACGGGCGAGCACGAGGAGACCACCGGCGAGCGAAAGGGGGACGAACCACGCGATCTGTGATCCGAGCTCGGTGTTGGCGAGACGAAGCGGTCCCGGCGCACCGCCGGAGAAGCCGAGCCGGGGTATCCCGAAGCCGCCACCCCGGCCGCCCCCGGGCCCGCCGCCGAATCCGCCGTCGCCGGTTCCTCCGGCTGCGGGTCCTCCTGCCCCGGAACCGCCGTTGTCGGCGCTTCCGGGCACTGGCACCCCGTTGGCCGCGGTCGGCAGGTTCACGCCGGGAAGAAGGCCACCGATTCCTGTCGACGCTGAGCCGTTGGCCGCGGTCGGCAGGTTCACGCCGGGAAGCAGGCCGCCGAGAGCACCGTCTCCATTGTTGACGGCGCCGCCGCCCGCTCCCGGTTGGAATCCCGGCACGCCGCCACGGGGAAAGCCACCGGGAACGCCTCGGCCCCCCGGTCCGCCACCACCGCCGAATCCACCCTGCGTGCCTTCCACCTGGTTGGCGCCGTTGCGCTCGAAGGCAAGCTGGAACGCCGAGTTGGTCGCGCTCGATCCGACGAAGGGCCGCGACGATTTCGGCGTCAGATCGACGTAGGCGAACCAGGCCAACCCGACGGCAGCCATGAGCGCGACGCTCATCGCGGCACCCGCAACGCGTCGACGCCAGGCCAGGGGAGCGCACCACGCAAAGGCCAATGCGATCCCCGGCATCACCGGTACGCCGGCGAGCATCTTCGCGGTCATCGCCAGTCCCGCTGCGACGCTGGCGATCGCCAGCCAGCGGAATCGACCGCTCGTGACGGCGCGGACGGCGGCGTAGGCGGCGCCCGACATCACACACACGAGGACGGCGTCGAGGTTGTTGGAGTGACTGACCATGACATGGATCGGCGTCACGGCGAGGAACAGCGCGGCGACCAGCCCCGCGGGGCGCGACGACACCAGCGTCACCGCCCGGTAGACGAACCACACCGACAGCACTCCCGCAATGGCTTGGGGAACCAGCAGGGACATCTGGTTGAAGCCGAAGAGCTTCGCCGAGATCGTCTGCACCCATAGCGAAAGTGGCGGCTTGTCGACCGAGACGAAGCCTCCCGGCTCGAAGCTGGCGAACACGAAGTTGTGCCAGCTCTGCATCATCGAGCGGACCGCGGCCGAGTAGTACGCGTTTCCCCAGCCGACGTTGGCGAGCGCCCAGCCGTTCAGCAATCCCGACAGGCTCAGCACCGCAAGGATCGGACCGTGGGGCGCGATCCGACGGCGAAGCGTCGCGAGGGATGCAGGCACCGTCGAGGCCGGGGTGCTGGCCGCAGGCAGATCGGATCCGAGGGAGGTCACATCAACCATTGCGGTGAGTGTCCCGGACCAAGGTGAGGAGCCGGTGAGCATCGAGAATCCGAAGGCCGAAGGCCGAAGGCGCGTTACACGGAGAGTTGGTCCTCGCGCCACATGCCCGGTACCAATCCAGCCAAGCCGAGCCCGGCCATGGCGACACGGACCAGGCGAAGCGTGGGGTGGCCGACGGCCCCGGTCATCCGCCGGACCTGACGGTTGCGGCCCTCGGTGAGGGTGAGCTCGATCCACGACGTCGGGACCGACAGACGATGGCGCACCGGGGGAACGCGGGCCCACAGCCACGCGGGCTCGTCAACCCGGACGGCCGACGCCGGCCGGCAGGCGATCCCGTCGAGAGCGAGAGAGCCCTCCGCCAGCGCAGCAAGGGCCCGGTCGTCGGGCACTCCTTCGACCTCGGCGAGATACGTGCGCTCGTGCCCGTGGCGGGGATCGGTGAGGCGGTGTTGCAGCCGGCCGTCGGAGGTGAGGACGACGAGGCCCTCGGAGTCCCGGTCGAGGAGCCCGGCCGGGTAGAGGCCCGGTTCGCCGACGAACTCGGCCAGGGTGCGGGTGCCGGGAGCCGCGTTCGCCGGGAGCGTGAACCGGGTGACGACATCGAAGGGCTTGTTGAGCACGACGACCCGGACCACCGCTCCAGTTGATCAGACCAACGGTCGGGCGCTGGCGGGCGCAACCCAATTCGCAGTACCTCGCAACCCCTCCGTAGCCTGGTCTCCGACCGACCGGTCAAGGACCTGTACCTTCGGAGGCCCACCAT
>JANPDB010000983.1:0-2461 GCA_031431255.1 Acidimicrobiia bacterium
TCGGGCGCGAGCTGTGGGAGCGGGTGCTCGTCACGATGCACGAGGCGTTGGAAGAGATCAGCGCATGGGACAGTCGGGCATTCACCCCAGACTGACCTACGAGCGATCTGTGCATCGAGCCGGTAGAGCCATCCACGTACCTTCGGCCGGAACGGTTACTCCGCACACGTAACATGTAGCGGAAGATGTCGGGGTTCTCTGTTCGCGCACGCTTCGGCACGATTGCCGCTGCTCTGATCTTGGTCGGCCTGGCAGGCGCGGCGTACGGCGACGCGCGTTCGTTCGACAACAGGGTGCTCCGCAACGTCACCATCGACGGACGAAACGTCGGCGGGCTCGACGGGAGCGGACTCGAGCGCGCGATCGATGACGTCGAAGACGAGGTCCGCTCGACCCCGGTTCGCATCGCCACGCCAACGGGAGGGTTCTCGGCGCCCGGGGCCTCGTTCGGCCTCACCGTGGACCGCCCGCGTCTACGCGCTGCCGTGATGGCCGCCGGCCGTGAGCATGCGCTCGGACAGCGGCTTCGGCGCTACATCGCCTCGTTCTCCACCCCGATCGACATCGCGGTCCCTGTCCTCGCGTCGAAGGCCAAGACGGTTGCCGTCCTCCAGGAGGGAGAAGGTGCCAGACGCCGCGACCCGGTGGATCCGAAGCTGCGGGTGCGCAACGGTGCATTCACCATCCTTCCCGGCAGCGACGGCCAGGGTATCGACGCAGCCGTGGTCGCCGACACGATCGAAAGCGAGATTGACGCCGGCCGGTTCCCGGTGACGATCTCGACGAGCAGCGTGGCCCTGCCGTCGTCCTACACGACCGAGGAACTCGAGGCGCTGTCCGCACGAGCAGCAGCGCTGACGGCGCGGCCGATCGCCGTGGTCGCAAACGGTGCGACGTATTCGATCTCGACCGAGTTGCTTCGCCAATGGGTCCGCCCCACGATCGTGAACCGTCAGGTGCGACTGACGCTCGATCCGGAGGACACTCTCGCCGGGCTGCAGAAGCTCCTCGGCGGGAGGACCCTACGGGCGGCAAAGAGCGCCCAGGTCTTCATCAGCTCATCCGGTGAAGTGATCAACATCCCATCGGAGCAGGGTCTTCGGTGTTGCTCGGCCAGCACCTACGAGCGCATCGAAGCGGTGTTCAGCGGGATCGCCACTCCGCCCGTCACCATCGACCTCGATGTCATCGAACCGGCGATCACCACCGAAGAGCTGGCCCAACTCGGCGTCAAAGAGCAGATCGCCACGTTCTCCACCCGCCACCGTTCCGGCGAGGACCGGGTGCGCAACATCCACCGGATCGCCGACCTCCTGCGTGGCACGATCATCCAGTCCGGCGAGACGTTCTCGGTGAACGCGACGATCGGGCCGCGCACTCCGGCAAAGGGGTTCATCGAAGCCCATGTCATCGAGGACGGCGTGTTCAAGGAGTCGTTCGGTGGCGGTATCAGCCAATTCGCGACCACGCTCTTCAACGCCGCGTTCTTCGCCGGTCTCGACATCCCGGCCTACAAGGCGCACTCGATCTACATCTCCCGCTACCCCTACGGTCGCGAGGCAACGCTCTCGTTTCCTCGACCCGACCTGAAGATTCGCAACACGACGCCCTATGGCGTGCTGATCTGGCCGACCTACACCGAATCGAGCCTCACCGTCACGCTCTACTCCACGAAGTTCGCCACTGGAGAGGTGCTCGAGCAGAAGAAGACGACGCGCCAGCAGTGCGCCGACGTGCAGACGATTCGTCGGGTCACTCGGGTCGACGGAACATCGAAGACCGATTCCTTCCGCGCGGTGTACCTCCCCAAAGAGGGGGTCGATTGCAACGGCGAACCCACGCTCGGAGCGACCACCACCACAAGCGAGCCGCGCGAAACTGTCGTCGCCGAGAGTACCGACGCCGCCGCCGACGAGCCGGTCGCCTCGAACCCCGTCGAAGCGACGAAACCAACGCCGACCACCACTCCTGCCTCAGCGCCGAGCGGCACCACGCCGCCGACCAAGACACCGCCGGCGACACAAACGCCCGCGAGTCAGCCGCCGGCACCTGCACCGCCGGCGACACCCGTGCAGGTCGCTCCGCCGGTGACAGGTGTATCCGCCTGACAACGAACAGTCGGGCCAATACTCGAGGGTGTGATCGTTGACTGTGCCGTCTACCAATCAGGCGAACGTCAGCCTGACTCGCTGAGTCTCGAAGACGCGTTCGAGTCACTCGACGGACCCGATGTGTTCGTCTGGATCGAGTTGGTGGCGCCGACGCCATCGGAACTGGACCGTGTCGCAGCGGAACTGATGATCCACCCGCTCGTCATCGAGGACGCGCTGAAGCCACACCAACGACCCAAGCTCGAGTCGTATCCCTCGTCGGCACTGCTGGTCCTCAAGACCGTCGAACACCGTGTCACTGCCGACGAGCCACGGTCGGGGCGCCGAAGCACGACCTCGTTCGGCGAACT
>JANPDB010000984.1:0-2311 GCA_031431255.1 Acidimicrobiia bacterium
GCCGGCATACCCGACCGGGGACACACGGTCACCGACCTCACGCTCATCCCGAAACCCACCCGGAGGATTCCCATCTTCCAGCCCGTCGGCTCGGCCGACACGATTGAGTATGTGCCGCGCGCCGGGCACCAAGGCGTCTACTGGCTGTTGCACCCGGACTATCTCGCGCCCCGATGGGAGCACTTCACCCGCACCTGGGACGAGCACCATGGCACCTCCTCGCGGCTCGGCGAAAACAAGGCGCTCGTGCTCAGCCTCCACGCGCAACCAACACGTGAGGAGGCTTGGAGAATCGGTGGTCCGGGCCATCAGGAGTTCTCGAAGTTCCTCGGACCCTACGGCCGGTTCACCGGCTACAAGGACGACGATGGCAACAAGATGGGCTTCGGTATACGTCCGACCCTTCAGCAGTCCTGTGATCAGCAGATCCAGCTGATCGATTCGATCGAGAACTGCGCCGCCGCCATCCGTATGTACGCTGATCGTTTTGAGGTCGAACACTTCGTCTTCTTCCTCGACTTCGCCGGGCTCACCAGGAGCCAACTCGACGAGCAGATCCACATTCTCGCCGAGCAGGTCCTCCCCGCCGCAGGGATCGCACTCGAGCCGATCGCCAAGCCGGAGCAGTCGATCCCCTATCGTCCGTTCTGAGGAATCGATGAACACCGCCAATCCGACCAACGAACCGTCTGGTACGTCCCGCCCGTCCACGTGGCTACGAAACGCCGGATTGGCCGACGGTCGGGTCGTCGACGTCTCGATCGATGCCCTCAGCGGACGTATCGTCTCGGTGGACGAGCCGCGCCGGGCGTGGCCACGCAGCGCCGAAATCGGCGGCGTGATCGACCCCAACGGTGGCTCCGGTGACACCACCGACATCGACCTCGAGGGTTGGCTCCTGCTGCCGGCTCCATGCGAACCACATGCCCACCTCGACAAGGCGCTCACCGTCACCGAGGTTCCGAACCCCCGGGGCGATCTGCTCGGCGCCATCGACGCGTGGATCCCGTTCTTCCCAAAGCTCACGGTGAACGACATGGCCGAGCGCGCCGAGATCGCCGCACTCGAACTCGTCAGCAACGGTGTCACCGCGGTCCGCACCCACGTCAACGTCCACCCCGGCATCGACACGAAGGCGGCCGAGGCCCTCCTTCTCGTTCGGAACCGGATCGGTCACCTCCTCGACATCCAGATCGTTGCGCTGTGCGGTTGGGTGACCGGACCGGAGGGGCCCGAAGGCCGACACCTTCTGCGCACCGTCCTCGAGATGGACGACAGCATCATCGTCGGCGGATGCCCACACCTCGATGTGGAGCCACTTGTCGCGTCCGACTACGCGCTCGGCCTTGCCATGGAACTCGGCCGCCAGCTCGACCTCCACACCGACGAGACACTCGATGGGTCCCACCTCGAGCTGCGCTACCTCGCCCAACGCGTCCGCGAGACCGGCTTCGATCTCGGCGCCGCGGCCAGTCATTGCGTCAGCCTTGGCGTGCAGCCCGTCGACGTACAGCGGACCGTGGCGGCGGAAGTCGCGGCCTCGGGGGTCCGCGTAATCACCCTGCCGCAGACGAACCTCTTTCTGCAGGGCCGCGACCACCCGGTGTCGACGCCCCGCGGGCTCACCGCGCTCCGTCCGCTCCTCGATGCCGGGGCCATCGTCGGCGCAGGAGCCGACAACGTCCGTGATCCGTTCAACTCGATGGGTCGATCCGATCCGTTCGAGACCGCATCCTTGCTGGTGATGGCCGGCCACCTCCTCCCCGAAGAGGCATACGCGGCGGTCACGGCCGGCGCTCGAGCTTCTGTCGGCCTGCCGACGGTCACGATCGCGCCCGGTCAGCCGGCGGAGCTGCTGGCCGTGCCCGGTGATGACCTCACGTCGGTGATCGCCAAGGCCGACAGCCAGCGGATGGTGTGGCACCGAGGTCGACTCGTCGCCAGCACGAAGGTGACACGTAATCTTCTGCGCTGAGGACGCGAAGTGACCCGGACGAAGTATTTCCTCGCGTCGATGCCCGGAGTCGTGCAGCAGACCCGTCGACGTGCGATCACCCTGATCTTCGTCATCGTCGCTCTGGTCGGTTGTACCGATAGCACCCGCCCCTCGCCGGAAGCGGTCGAGACGACGCCGACCACTTCGACGATCGTGACGTCGGTGGAACGACCAAGCCCCGGTGCCCTGGCGACCGTCTGCCCCGATCCGATCGTCATTCAACTCGACCGACCGGTCGACGTGTGGGCCCTGCCGTTCGTCGGAGTCTCCGCGGTCGACGGTCTGACCGGAGCGTCCGCCTATCGCGGAGCGATG
>JANPDB010000985.1:0-2933 GCA_031431255.1 Acidimicrobiia bacterium
GACCGCCGTCGAGTTCCGCCCGACCCTGAAAGCCCAAGCCGACCACGCCACCCGGAACCACCAGACCGACCGGGCCACGATCTTCAAACGGCTCCTCGACACGCTCCCCGCCGAGACCGCCTGACCATCGATTACCGGAATTGGGGGTATCCACTCAAGCGGACCTGTCCTGGTCAGCGGCTCGCCACGGTCGGTTCGCTGACGGCCGTTCAAGCGACGGCGGGTGACCCCATCCGGCGCGTCCGGCGGACGGTCGTGCCTTGGGCTGGGGGTCGACGATGAGGTCCCTGTAGCGGACCGGTTCGTGACCGACAGCAAGTTCGAGGACGCGGCGGAACACGAGCCCGCGGCTGCGCGAGGTGCGGCGGTTGAAGCGGAACACGAACTCATCGAGGTAGGCCTGCAGGTGTGCCTCGTCGACCGATCCCTGGTGGGTGCCCAGCAGCCAGCGCTTGGCCAGCGAGGCGACTCGATGCACCCCAGGCTGCAGCGCGAAGGGGTCCTCTCCACGGTGACGGGCGGCCCGTTGGCTGTGGCGCTCGCGGCGGTAGCCGAGGTCCTCGATCCGGTTGTAGCCCGGCCATCCATCGGTGACCAGCAGCGAGCCTGGCTGGATGTGGCCGGCGATGAAGGGGCGCAGCGACGCTACGGACGCGTCGGGCAGGATCGCCATCCGGCAGCGCCCCAACCCCTTGGGTTCGTGGACCTCGACGGCCACCCCAACCAGGGTCTTCTTGCCCCTCTGGCGCCCACCCCGCAACCCCGGCTCCTCACCGCCGATGAAGGTCTCATCGATCTCCACGCGCCCGGCGAGCCGCTCGCGACCGGGACGAACCAGCACTGAGCGAAGCCGATGCAACATCGCCCAGGCCGTCTGGTAGGACCCGATCTCCAACGCACGCTGAAGGCTCAGCGCCGACACCCCGTCTTTCTGGGTGGCGAACAGCCAGCACGCGGTGAACCACACCGTCAACGGTGTACGCGTCTTGTCGAAGATCGTCCCTGCGGTGACCGACGTAGCCAAGCGGCACGACACGCAACGGAACCGACCGTCGCCCAACCGCCACCCCCCGGCCTGTCCGCAGACCGGACACACGAACCCATCGGGCCAGCGCAACCACTCCAGATAGTCCAGGCAGTCGTCGTCCGTGCCGAACCACGACTGGAGCTCGCCCACCGACCTCGGGCAGTCGCGGCCCGCCACGGGAGCACCGATCACGACCCCGAACCTACTGACCCTCAGGTCCGGCTAAGTGGATACCCCCGACCGGAATAACTGCCGATCGGCGCCGGTTGTTCACTTGCGGGAAGCGTCCTCACCGGGCATTCGGCGCTATTTCGGCGTGGCAGAGTGGCTCGATGACGAACTCGATCTTCGGCGTATCAACCGAGCGCCCCGAAGTCACCGCACCACGCGCTGCCCCGGCTCAACCGACGCTCATCTGGGGAGCAAGACCCTCGCAACCGCCGTCATCCCTCGCCAGTCGGTTCGCGCACACGGACTCTGCATCGGCGCTCGAAGCCGCCCTCGCGAGCGCAGTCGGAGGCGACGTTCGGGATCTGCACTGGTTCACGATCATGGATCGTGTCGACGCCATCGGCGCAACACACCTGCTCTGCAACGACGACTATGCAGACGAGTACGAAACCGGGTTACCGACCCGGGCAGAACCTCGCTTCGAAATGCTCACGTCGCTGGTCGGGTCCATCCTTCTACGATGCCCAAACGCCACAGTCGGAATCGCACTCACCGACGCCTTTCAAGTTGAGCGCGTGAGACACACCGACAGATCCACCTTTGCGTCGACGATGCACAGCGACTTCATCGAGCAGTCACCCTCCGACACCATCTACGTCATCGATTGAGGTCACTGCTCACCCGCACCGAGCTGCCGATAGGGCCTCTGGCTCGGCTGTCGCTACCGTGATGCCTCCTCGCCGTTCATAGCGTCCGTACGAAGCGCCTTCAGCTCTTCTGCGAATCGGGTCCAACTGCTGATCGACTGCGCAAAGGACACACCGCGTCCGGGCCGCGGGCGTCGAGGAAGAACGTCCACGGTGGACATGGTGGTCTCGAGCACCCCGACCGCATTCTCGAGTCGGTAGACGTGAGCGGGCCGAGGGACATGTGCCCGAAGCGCAGGATGCGGCAAGGGGTCCTGCAAGTCGGTGTCCGGGTGCACCGCCCAGTTGCGCAGCTTGAAGACGTCGATTACCCCTCTTCGCCAACCGGCGACCTGGCTTGGCGGGACGACAAAGCACTGGCGGAGAATCTCTGCGACACGTCGTCCGGCACCGGCGTTCCGTTCCTGCCGACTCCGTCCATCCCTGCGAGCCTTGCGGCCGAGCGTGACATTGCCTCGAGAGCAAAGGCGCACGCCGAGACAGCCACCATTCCTGCCCGGGTCTCGTCCGTGAGTGCTGATGACCGTGCGTGATCATCGGCTGCGGCTCGAATCGCGATGCGCGCGGTGCGCGCCTGGCTCTCGTGCTCGACAGCCACACGAACCCACAGGGGCCACATCTCCCAACCGATCTGCGGCCGCATACTTGTCTGAAGCTCGCCGTCCGTGTCCGCCCAGATCTTGAGGTCGCGGATGCCGAACGTGCTACCGGAGATCACAAGAATGCCGTCAGTACCGACCGGCTCCTTCGCTGAGTCATCGACGCTCATCTGTGGAGCGTACGAGGGCAGGATGGAGGCGCGCGTCAGCCACTTGTACCTGAGGGTCACGGCGCCGAACTGCCGATAGGCGTGCCTCGACGCTTCGCGGACCTGGACACCGCTATTGAGACCGAGCATCATTCACCTGTGGATCCAGAACCATCTGAACACCGCCGAGGAGCCAGGCAGGTGTTGGTGGTCGGGGCGTTCGTCGGGGTTGCAGTCGTGTCATTCGCGGTGGGCCGGAGCACCTCCTCCGACGAGGCTG
>JANPDB010000986.1:0-1611 GCA_031431255.1 Acidimicrobiia bacterium
GCCTCCTCGTAGGGCACCCGGCCGAGCCACCGGACGTTCAGCATCGGAACACCATCGCCGGCCGCTTAGAGCTCGGCGCCCCAATCACGGGTTTCGAGGTTCTTCTTGACCTCGTGGAGGAAGCTTGCGGCGTAGGCACCGTCGAACGCCCGATGATCCCACGACAGGCCGATCATGCCCATCGGCCGGATGGCGATGCTCTCTTCGCCCGACGGGTGCTCGATGACGACCGGCTTCTTCTTCACGCTGGTGATGCTCAGGATGCCGACTTGAGGCTGGTTGATGATCGACTGCATGAGGTCGACGCCATAGTTCCCGGCGTTCGAGAGCGTGAAGGTGCCGCCGGAAATGTCATCGGGCGTGAGCTTCTTCGACCGCGCACGGTTCGCGAGATCACTGATGTCGCGGGCAATGGCGCGCATGCGCTTACCGTCGGCGTCACGGACCACCGGGACCATCAGGCCGTTGAAGTCGAGGTCGACGGCGATGCCGAGGTTCACCGTGTGGTGCACGACGAGCGAGTCGCCAGCCACAGAGGCATTCACGTGCGGATAGACCCGCATGGCGTCCACGACCGATCGGGCGATGAACGGCAGGTAGGTGAGCGAGAACCCTTCATCGGCCTTGAACGCCTCCTTCTTCGCACTACGGATGCGATCGACCGACGAGAAATCGATCTCGATGGCGATGAAGGCGTGGGGCGACGTGGCGAGCGACATCACCATGTGTTCGCCGGTACGACGGCGGATGTTGTTGAAGGCGACGAGCTCGTCGCGAGCGCCGAGACGGGGAGCGACCGCAGGCACCGACGCCGCCACCGCGGCGGGTGGAGCGGCCTGAGCGGGGGCAGGGGCTGCGGCCGGGGTCGCCGGGGCAGCGGGCGCCGGGGCAGTCGGGGCAGGGGGCGCGGTCGGAACGACCGCGGCCTCCACGATCACCGCAGTCGGTGCCGCGGGTGCCGACGCCGCGGCCGGCGCCTGTCCGGCGGCGACGCGGGCGTCGATGGCGTCGAGGACGTCTTCACGGGTGATGCGACCACCGGCTCCGGTACCGACGATGGTGGCCGGGTTCAGTCCGTTCTCGTTGATCAGCTTGCGGACAACAGGTGACAGCACCTTGTCCATGCCTTCGGCGGTGCTCGACAGCGGCGCCGGGGCAGCAGCAGCGACCGGAGCGGGGGCCGGTGCGGGCGCCGCGGGAGCCGGTGGCGGAGGAGGAGCGGCGGCCGCAGGGGCCTCAACCACCGGAGCTGGCGGCGGTGCGGGCACTGAGGCTTCGGCGACGGGAGCCGGCGACGGAGCCGTCGCGACCGGAGTAGCGGCCCCCTCGTCGGACGAGATCACGGCGAGGACAGTGCCTACATCGACGGTGTCACCCTCGGCGATGCGGATCTCGGCGAGGAAGCCCGACGCGGGAGAAGAAACCTCGGAATCGACCTTGTCAGTGGAGACCTCGAACAGCAACTCATCACGCTCGACCCGGTCGCCGACCTTCTTGAACCACTTCGTGATCGTTCCCTCGGTCACGGTTTCGCCGAGCTGGGGCATCGTTACGTCAGACATGGTTTGGCTTTCGAAGAGAGAACGGACGTAGGCGGAGAAGCGAGAGAGA
>JANPDB010000987.1:0-1832 GCA_031431255.1 Acidimicrobiia bacterium
CTCGATCGTGCCATCAAGGTCTTCCTCGACGCTGCCGCGGCCAACGGCCGGCCGCCCATCTCGCAGTTGCCCGTTGCCGATGGCCGACTGGGCTACGACACCTACATGGCCCTGGCCGGTGCCGGGCCGGAGATGGCATCGGTCGAAGACCGTGAGCTCGACGGTGTGCCCGTTCGTATCTACCGTCCCCATGGTGTCGCGGCAACGGACGCGCCGGTGCTGGTGTGGATCCACGGCGGCGGTTGGATGATCGGCTCGATCGACACCGACGACTGTCGGGTCCGTACGATTGCCGAGAAAGCCGGTGTCGTGGCCATCAGCGTCGGCTATCGACTCGCTCCGGAGCATCCGTTCCCGGCGGCGTTCGACGACTGCTTTGCCGTCGTCTCCGCTGTTGCGGCCAAGGCCGACGAACTCGGCGTCGATGACACTCGTCTCGCCGTCGGCGGCGACTCGGCCGGCGGCAATCTCTCGGCCGCCATCGCGCTGTGGGCACGCGACAGGGGAGGCCCATCGATTGCCTTCCAGCTGCTGATCTACCCCGCGGTGGACGGCCCCGACGTGGGCTATCCCTCGCGGAATGAGAACGCGAACGGGTACTTCCTCACCAAGGACGCCTTGGAGTATTTCTGGGCGAGCTACGTGAGCGAAACGGATCGTGCCGCGTCGCGATCCGATGTACGGGCCATGCCGATGGCGGCGGCATCGCTGGCCGGGCTTCCCCCGGCCTACGTGCTCACCGCCGAATTCGATCCACTCCGTGACGAAGGGGCGACCTATGCCGCTCGGCTCGCTTCTGACGGTGTGCCGACGACGTATACGAACAACGACGGCTGCATTCACGGCTACTTCGGGATGCAGGCGCTGTTCCCCATTGCCGGAGCGGCAATGGACGAGGCCACGTCGGTCCTCCGCACCGCACTCAGCGGACCCCCACCGCCGACTGCTGATGGTGGACCTCGTGCTGGTGTTGCGAGCGGTGAAGCGCAGCGGAGCAGCGCCTTGTCGGACAGCGGAGCCCGGGCATGAGCGCGGTCGGCGCGGCATCGAACGCCCTCGGACGTTTGGCCGGCAAGGTCGCGTTGATCACCGGTGGGGCACGCGGGCAGGGCGCGTCCGAAGCCGGGTTGTTCTGCCGCGAAGGCGCCATTGTGGTCATCGGCGATGTGCTCGATACCGACGGCGAAGCCACTGCCGCGGCACTTCGGGCCGACGGCTTCGCCTGCACCTATCTCCACCACGACGTGACCAGCGAGGCGGCCTGGGCCGCGGTGGTGGCGTCCATCGTCGAGACGCACGGTCGCCTCGACGTGCTCGTCAACAACGCCGGCATCTTCCCTCGGGGCGGCGTGCTCGACACCTCGCTGGCCGACTGGGAGAAGGTCGTCGCCATCAACCAGACCGGCGTGTTCCTCGGTATGCAGGCCGCCGCGCGGGTGATGGTCACCCAGCGATCCGGGTCGATCGTCAACATCTCGTCGATCGCCGGTCTCGAAGGAACGCCCGGCTTCATCGGCTATGGCGCCACCAAGTGGGCGGTGCGCGGTATGACGAAGGCGGCGGCGAAGGAACTCGCGGGGCACGGTGTCCGCGTCAATTCGGTCCACCCGGGGATCATCGAGACGGCCATGCTCGAGACCTTCGATGCGATCTCGCCCGGGACCCGCGACGTGGTGAAGATGCGCATTCCGATGGGACGCACCGCCGAGGCCGTGGAGGTCGCCCAGCTCGTGCTGTACCTCGCGTCGGACGAGAGCTTGTACTCGACCGGGTCGGAGTTCGTCGTCGACGGCGGGTGGATGGCGTAACTCCGAAGGAGTTGTCGCGCCCGG
>JANPDB010000988.1:0-3210 GCA_031431255.1 Acidimicrobiia bacterium
TTGATGACCGGATTGGCCTTTGCTTCGGCGGTCATCGAATCGGCCGCCCCCTTGACCGGAGAGCCGTAGTTGATCGCTTCGAACAGGGGGCCGGAGACAGTCGGGTCGTAGAGATAGTTGATCCAGGCCGCGGCGGTGTCCACATTCCCGCCCTTCGGGATGATGAGCGTGTCGCTCGCCAAGATTCCGCCCTCGCTCGGCAGCACCCACTTGAGGTCGGGATTGTCGACCTGGATGCCCGCTACGTCGCCCGACCACGCCATCGCCGCCGCGGTTTCGCCGGCGCCGAGGTCTTCGATGTAGCCGTTGCCGGTGATCTTGCGGAACTGCCCGGCGTCACGCAGCTTCTTGAGCTCCTCGCAGGCCCTGAGCATCTCGTCGAGCTTGGCATCGGCGGGCTTCACACCCATCATCAGGAGCATGAAGCCGACGGAGTCGCGCATCTCCGAAAGGATCGTGATCTTGCCCTTCAGATTCGGGTTGAAGAGGTCCTTGATCGAGGTGATCTCGCCGTCGATCTTGTCGGGGTAGTAGGCGATTCCCGTCTGGATGAGCGAGTACGGCAGCGACTTCGAGCGGTCCGGATCCCACGGCGGACTGGCGAGCGAATCGATCACGTTCACCTTGTTGGGGATCTTGTCCACCGGAAACGGCTCGACCCATCCGTTGGCGATCCACTTCGCCGCCATCCACGCCGTCGGCTGGGCGATGTCGAACCCGATCCCCTTGCCCGCCTTGAGATCACCCTCGAACTTCGCGGTGAAGCTCACGTTGTCATCGATGGCGAGTTGATAGTCGACGTCGATGCCCGTCTTCTTGATGAAGTTGGCGATCGTGGCCGCCTTCTTCGGGTTCTGATCGTTCTCGATGTAGAACGGCCACGCCGCGATGCGGACGACGCCGCCGGACGAGGGGGCGGCGGAACCTTCAGACGCCGCCTCGGTTCCCGAAGATGACTTGTCATCGCCTCCGCAGGCGGCGAGAAGACCGGGACCGAAGCCGGCGAGAAGACCGGCACGGACGATGAACTGGCGACGAGAGAGTGACAAGGGGACTCCGTAAGTGAATTGGACGAACGTTGGTTGTGGCGGGTGCGGTGGTCCGTCGACCTACAGCGACGCCTCGACCTGTTCGAGGTCGGTGCCCGTCGCTCCTGCATGTTCGGTGACTTCGGAGAGCACGAATGCGCTCCCCGGCTTCCAGGTGATCCAGAGTCGTTCGCCGGGACGGCACGACAGGCCGTCGTCGGCCTCGAGATCGGCCACGAGCTCGGTGCCGTCCTCGGTTTCGACATGGACATCGCTCGACGCGCCATGGAACACCTGATTGGTGACCGTCGACCAGATGCCGACCCGTCCATCGAGCTCGCGCTCTTCGAGCGAGATCCGCTCCGGACGGAGCATGACGGTGACCTTCTGCCCTGGTGTGAAGCTGCGGTCGAGCAGTGGTGACTCCACCAGGGCTCCCCCGCCGACACGGGCCGAAACACGATCACCGCTCGTGCCGACAACCATCGCCGGGAGCAGGTTCGCCGAGCCGATGAAGCCCGCGACGAAGATCGTCGATGGCTGCATGTAGATCTCTTCAGGAGTGCCGACCTGCTCGACGCGGCCCTGGCTCATCACCGCGATCCGGTCGCTCATGGTGAGCGCTTCTTCCTGGTCGTGGGTGACGAAGATGAAGGTGATCCCGACCTCGCGTTGGATCCGCTTCAGTTCGAGTTGCATCGCCTGACGCAGCTTGAGGTCGAGCGCGGCGAGCGGCTCGTCGAGGAGCAGCGCGCTCGGCTTGTTGACCAACGCTCGAGCGAGGGCGACCCGCTGCTGCTGGCCGCCCGACATCTGTGACGCCTTGCGGGACCCGAAGTCACCCAGGCGAACGATGTCGAGCATGTCCTGGGCCTGCTGGCGGGCAGTTGCCTTGTCGGCACCACGGGAACGGGGCCCGAAGGCGACGTTGTCGAGCACACTCATGTGCGGGAACAGCGAATAGCTCTGGAAGACGGTGTTGACGTCACGCTTATGGGCGGGCATCCCGGCGACCGCTTGACCTGAGATGAATACCTCGCCTTCGTCCGGCTGCTCGAAACCCGCGATCATCCGGAGGCAGGTGGTCTTGCCGCAACCTGACGGGCCGAGCAGGGCGACGAACTCGCCGGGCTCGATCGACAGCGAGACATCGTCGACGGCGGTCATCGAGCCGAATCGCTTCGTCACCCGTTCGATCCGAACAGCTCCACGGCCCCCAGTCACGCCGCGAAGCCTACGTGAGCGCAAGCTCACCGTTGTTTCCAGCGTGTAAAGGTCGGTGGAGCCGTTGGGAGAGAGGTTGCCCCCGTATATGGGGGTCAAACACCTCCGTCGTGCGTTGGGAGGTGTTTGGCAGCAGCCCTGGCCCCACCGGACGGCAGTTCAGCCGACGACGCGCCGGAGCACCACCCGTGATTCCGTGTGGGCGGCACCGTTCGCCTTGCACCAGCGGGTGAAGACGTCGAGCCCCTCCGCGCCAGCACAGTCGACGAGGACGGCGTAGTCCGCCGCGCCGGTGACGTACGCCGCGAACGTGACCTCACCGCGACTGGCGAGCAGCTCTTCGAAGCGGTCCGGTTCGACCTCGGGGCGCAGTTGCACCTCGACGACCGCTCGCATCGCCCGACCGATGGACTCAGGGTCGACCGTGGCGCGATACCCCGTGATCACGCCGAGCCGTTCGAGCCGACGGACCCTCTCGCCGACAGAGGTCGCCGAGAGGTGGACGATGTCGCCGAGCTCTCGCCACGACATCCTTCCCTGTTCGCTTAGTGCAGCGATGATTCGAAGGTCAACTGTATCGAGTGCCTTTGATTCGTCGGCCATATCGGCAATTCTGTCCGATCTTCGCCGACTTCCGCGGCCACCAAGCCGTCATGCTCGACCTATGACACCACGAACCGCTATCCGGACGGTCGGGATCCCCACCGAGATCAAGACCTCGGAGTCTCGGGTCGCGCTCACACCCGATGGCGTGAGGGAACTGGAGCGAACCGGCGCACAGGTGCACGTGCAGGCCGGGGCAGGTGAGGGGGCGGGAATCTCTGACGCCGACTACGCCGCGGCCGGCGCCGAAATCGTGCCGACAGCCGACGACGCGTGGTCCATGGATCTCGTCGTGAAGGTGAAGGAGCCCCAGCGGTCCGAGTTCGGCTACCTCCGCTCGGACCTCACGTTGTTC
>JANPDB010000989.1:0-2385 GCA_031431255.1 Acidimicrobiia bacterium
GCGAGGAGCACCGGGCAGGGATCGATCCCCGGGAACGTGACGGCCCCTTTGAAGGTGAGCGTGGAGCCTTCGTACGACACGCGTCGATCGTTGATCAGCGGGTTGAGGATGGAAAGGTACTCGCGCATATGAACGGCCGGCCTGTCGAACGACATGCCGTACATGCCCTCGATCACTACCTGGTGCGAAAGACCGATCCCGAGCACGAGCCGTCCACCCGTGGCCGCCTGCGCGGTCAGGGCAAGCTGCGCCATGGTCGCCGGATGACGGGGATACGTGGGAACCACCGCGGTGCCGAAGGTGATGTTCTTCACCGTGGTGCCGGCAACGGCGATCGCCGCCAGCGTCTCGAGGCCGAAGAGTTGGGGGCTCCACACGCTGGCGAACCCGGCGTCGGCGGCCGCCTGGCAGTCCGCCACATAGGAATCGATCGCAGTCGGGGCAAGAAAGATTCCAAGGCGCATGGAGACATCCTCGCCGGTCGGACGGCCGCGGGCGAACCGAGAGCACCGGCTGGCCACGGGGCACCTGTTCCGCGTGGCGGAACTGCTCCAGTCGGCAGGGTCGGGGCCTCCGCCGCCGATAGCCTCGGCCCGTGGTTCCCTCCCTCGACGATCTGCTCGCTCCCCTCCGTCCGCATCCGGACCTTGCCACCCTGGCGGCGCTGGAGAAGCGAGTGCTCTGGTTGGCCTGCCGAATGATCGACCACGCAAACCACGATCGCCCCAACACCGACGGCATCAAGGTCGGCGGGCACCAGGCGAGTTCGGCGTCGATGGTCTCCCTGATGACCGCCCTCTACTTCGCCCACCTCGAGCCGGGGGACCGGGTCAGTGTCAAGCCCCACTCGTCGCCGGTGTACCACGCCATCACCTATCTCACGGGGCATCTGGATCGTCGCTACCTCACCACGCTTCGCGAGAAGGGTGGGCTCCAGGCATACCCGTCGCGTACGAAGGATCCCGATCCGATCGACTTCTCGACCGGCTCCGTCGGACTCGGTGTTGCCGCACCCCTGTTCGCGGCCACCGTCAATCGATACACCGACGCCCACTTCGGTTCGACCGGCCGGGTGCCGCGCTACATCGCGTTGATGGGCGATGCCGAGCTCGACGAGGGCAACGTCTGGGAAGCGATCGCCGACCCTGCAGTGCAAGGACTCGGCAACGTCACGTGGGTGGTCGACCTCAACCGCCAGTCGCTGGACCGCGTGGTGCCCGGAATCAAGTCGGCCCGCCTGCAGAAGATGTTCGCCGACAACGGCTGGAACGTGGTCGAGGCAAAATATGGGCGGATACTTCAGTCGGCGTTCTCCCGACCGGGCGGCGCTTCGCTGCGGACCTGCATCGACGAGATGCCCAACGAGGTCTACCAGTCGTTCTTCGCCCTCAAGGGTGCGCCGTTGCGCGAAGCGTTCTACGGACGCTCGTCGAACGAGGTGCGCCGCTTCCTCGACCAGGTGCCCGACGAGTCACTGGCGACGCTTCTCCAGAACCTCGGCGGCCACGACCTGACCGAGTTGCTCAGCGCGTACTCCGCGGCCGACGCCGTGACTGATCGCCCGACGGTCGTCTTCGCCTACACGATCAAGGGCTTCGGACTCCCGATGGCCGGCGATCCCCTCAATCACGCCGCCTTGATGACGAAGAAGCAGATCGAGGAGTTCCGAGCCGCGCTCGGCCTCACCGAAGCGAACGAATGGGACCGCTTCGACGCTGCCTCGTCGGAGCAGGCGTTGTGCGACCGGGCGAGCGCGGCGATCGCCCCGAAGTCGAAGGCGCTGCACGCGTCGTGGCCATCTGTGCCAACGAGCACCGACGTGCTCGCCGGTGTCGCCGGAGCGAAGCCCTCCTCGACGCAGGAGACCTTCGGCAAGATCCTCGTGAACCTCGCCCGCGTCCCCGACGTGGCGTCGCGCATGGTCACCACGGCGCCCGACGTGGCCGTGTCGACGAACCTCGGCGGCTGGATCAACAAGGTCGGCGTGTTCACGCCCGAACCGCAGGAGGATCTCCGCCCCGGCGACCTGCTGCGCTGGATCCAGGGCCCGACCGGACAGCACATCGAACTCGGCATCAGCGAGATGAACCTGTTCCTTCTGCTCGGCATGCTCGGACTCTCCGCCGATCTCAACGGCCAACCGCTGCTGCCCATTGGCACGGTGTATGACCCGTTCGTCTGCCGCGGTCTGGATGCGTTCATCTACGCGGTGTACTCCGGCGCCCGTTTCGTTGTTGCTGGCACGCCCGCAGGGACCACGCTTTCGTACGAGGGTGGTGCGCATCAGTCGACCATCACCGCGTCCATCGGTATCGAGCTCCCCGGCGTCTGCTTCGCCGAACCCGCCTACGGGACGGCGCTCGACTGGCTGCTGTGCGACGGGCT